>JAJDAI010001206.1 GCA_029261955.1 Deltaproteobacteria bacterium
GGTTGATGACGAACATGTGCGGGGTGGTCTTGGCGCCGTAGAGGTGGCCGACGGCTCCGTCCTCGTCGATCAGGACCGGGTAGTCCATGGCGTAGTCGACGCGCGCTTTCTTGTTGCGCTCGAGGCCGTGGCCCTGGCGGCCGGGGGCGCCGGAGTTGATGGCGATCCAGACCGTGTTCTCGTCGATGACGCGGCCGGGCTGCGAGCGCAGCGGGCCGTCCTTGCCGTGGGCGTAGACCACGAAGGGGCAGTCGGGGTTGAACCACTCCAGCACGACGGTCTTGCCGGCGTAGTCGCTGAGGCTGTGGGCCGCGCCGTCGGTGTCGGTGAGGGTGAAGGCCGGGGCGGCCTGGCCGAGCACCGGGGCGGCGGCCGCGGGCGCGGCGAGCAGCAGGATCATCAGGGGGACGAATCGCAGGGTCATGGGGCGCTTCCTTCTTCAGTCTGGGGGAGCGGCCCGACGGGCAGCTCGATGGAATACCAGCGCGGGCCACCGCGCCGCTGGACGGAGAGCACGGCCGTGGCCGCCTCGTCCTGGACAACCCGGCCCCAGGCGCGCAGCACGACATCGCCCTCCTCGCGGCTGAGCTCGTGCCGGGTCAAGGCGGCCTCCAGCTCGACGGAGGGGTAGAGCGTGGCGGGCATCGCCGCCACCAGCCGGGCCTGGAGCACCCAGCCCTCGCCCTCGGCTTCGCGGGCCAGGGTGAACTCATCGCCCGGGACCAGGGGCTCGGGCAGGCGGGAGCGGTGCTTCGTCAGGCGCTCGTGGTTCGTGGGCTTGATGCCGCGGGGCTTCTTCTTGATCGGCACGACCGCTTCGATGCTGGCGGTCTGGGCGATGCAGCGCTCCTTGCAGACGAGCCAGCTGACCTCGGCCTTCAGGGGGAGCGGGCCGGTCGCGTCGGCCGGGATCTGCGCGTCGAAGAACAGCACTGTCTCGCCGCTGTAGACGTAGTTCACGAGGCCGCCGGCGTCCTCGTAGCGGTCGGGGCCGGGGTAGCGCAGGGGGGAGAAGCTCACGCCTTCGGGCCCGGAGAACGCAGCTTCCGTGGGCATGCCGCTGTCGCCGGGGTTGGACCAGTAGATGTGCCAGCCGGCGGGGATCGTGAAGTGCAGCCCCAGCTCCAGGGACTCGCCCGTGAGGCCGTGGGACCAGGCGGGCAGCAACTCGACCTGGACGACGGGATCGGCCTCGGCCGGTTCAGCGACCGCGGCCAGGGGCATCAGCGCTGCGAGTGCACCCACTGCGAGTCGAAGGGATAGAGGTCCGGCTCGATGATCCGCATGTCGCGGCCCACCACGACGTAGGTCGGAAAGCCGCCCTGGGCGAAGTCCCGAAGGCCCTGAGCGGTGTCCGCCAGCACGGGGTGCGTCAGCTCGAAGTCGTCGACCCACCTGGTCACCCCTGTCGCCGACGCCGGCGACGTGTCGATGTTCTGCTGCAGCGCCGCGAAGACCACGACGTCGCCCTCGGCGTCCAACCACAGCTCCTCGCCCTCGGGGGCGTTGTCGCGGCAGGGTACGCACCACTCGGCGAACACGTCGAGCACCAGGATCTTCCCCCAGAACTGATAGAGCTCGACCTCATCGCCGAATTGATCGACGAGCGTGATGTTGGGCGCGAGGTCGCCCAACTCGAAGCCGGTCTCCCCCTCGACGACGTCCTCGGCGGGCGCGTGAAACCAGGAATTGGCGGGACCACGGAGCTCCGCGTCTTGGACGGGAGTGCAGGCGGCCAGGAGCAGGAGGGGCAGAAGTCGCATCGATCCTTCGGACGGGCGGTGGGGCCCGCCGTTACTCCGCCGCGTTGACCGTGCGGGTGCGCACCGCAGCCGCGTCCACCGCGGCTCGGCTGTAGGACATGGGCATCATCTCGCCCTGGATCCAGGGGTCCACGAGATCCCGGTAGTGCGCGCGCCAGGGCACGCCGCTCTGGCCGGGGGCGAAGACCCAGAGGCTGTTGTCCCAGTCGCTCAGGTCGATGATCTGGCGGTAGCTGGCGTGCCAGGTCTGTCCGAAGGGGCTCTTGTGGGGAAAGGCGCCGATGTTCACCGTCCAGGAGCCGCCGGGGGCCTCGCGGTGGGTGTCGAGCTTGGCCTTGAGGTGCGGGGTGATGGAGAGGCGGTGGCCGAAGCGCACGCCGTGCACGTCGCCCCAGCGCCAGAGGGTGGGGTCCGGCCCGAGCCGCTTCTTCAGGTCCTTCGTGATGCGGGTGAGCGCCAGCGCGGCCAGCTCCCCGCAGCTCGAGGTCGCCGGCTCGTTCTTGCCCGCCGGGCGCAAGCAGAGCGGCCAGGCCTGCCCGGCAAAGACACCCCGCAGGAAGGTGCCGTGCGTGCCGCCCCAGCGGCTCCACAGCTCGCCCAGGCGGTCCTTGCCGAGCAGCTCCAGGATCTCGACCAGCCAGGCGTTGTAGATGACCGCGGCAGCGGACTCGACGTCGTGGCTGCCGTCCCAGTTGGCGAGGGTCGCGACGACGGACTGCTCCAGCGGATCTTCGGGCTCCAGGGAGCGGAGCAGGGGCAGGACGTCGTCCACCTGCGCGCTCACGACGTCCAGCTGGAGCGCCCGGTTGCCCGCGAGGTCCCGGCCCGCACCTTCCTCGATGAGGCCCAGGATGCGCTGGGCGCGGTGCGGTGAGGCGAAGCGGTCGCCCATCCAGTGAACCCAGTCGGGCGGCACGACCTGGTTGTTGGCGGTGACGATGAAGCCCTGTTGGGGGTCCAGGGCCTGCGGCATCTCGGCGTAGGGGATGTAGGGGCCCCAGGCCTCGGCCTCGACCCAGCCGCGCCCGGCGCCCCGGCCGTCGAATCCCTCGCGCGTGGGCACGCGCCCCGGGACCTTCCAGCCGACGTGGCCGGAGCGGTCCGCGTAGACGGCGTTCTGGGGAGGGGAGCCGAAGCCGCGCAGCGCCTCCAGGAACTCGTCCCAGTCGCTCGCCTGGAGCAGGCCGAAGAAGGCGGACAGCGCGCGGTCGTCGTCGTCGAGCGCGGTCCAGCGTAGGGCGACTTCCTCGTCGTAGCCTTTGAAGAACTCCGTGACGAGCGGGCCGCGGGAGCTGATCCGCACCCGCTCGACCCGGTCCTTGCCGCCGCGCACGGAGATGATCTCGTCCACCACCTCCAGGGGCTCCCAGCCCGCTTCGCGCTGCACGGAGGCGCCGTCCTCGGACAGGCGCTCGCGGTAGAGGTCCATCACGTCGACGGGCGCGTTGGTGAAGCCCCAGGCGATGTCGCGGTTGTGGCCGATGACGACGCCGGGCAGGCCGGGGAAGGACGTGCCGATGGCGTCGAACTCGGGGCACTCCAGGTGCACGAGGTACCAGATCGAGGGCTCCGAGACGGCCAGGTGCGGGTCGTTGGCGAGGATCGGCCGATCGGTGGCGGTGCGCGAGCCGTGCACGACCCAGGCGTTGCTGCCCACGACCTCGTGCTTGCCGAGCAGCTGCTCGAAGGCGGCGAGCACGTCGGCCTGGGCCCCGGAGCGGCTGCCCACCTTCGACGGCGCCGCGGCGGGGGGGCTGGAGCCGCGCAGCTCCCGCATCTGGTCCCCGGGCAGGGTCACCGGGGCGTCGTCGGGGTAGTCGGGCAGGAACCAGCCGGCCTGCTGGGGGCCGAACTCGGCGACGAGGGCGTCCCAGAGGGAGTCGTCGCGGCCGCTGGCGGAGAGCAGCCAGGCCATCGACTTCGTCCAGGCCAGCGAATCGAGGGCGGTCCACGGCTCCGGGCGCACCCCCAGGATGCGGTACTCGGGCGGCAGCGTGTCCAGGGAGTCGATGCTCGCGTTGACGCCGGCGACGTAGGCGTCGAGCAGCAGGCGCTCCTCGGGCGGCAGCGCGTCGAGGGCGGCCTGCGCGGCCCGGTTGAAGCCGACGGTGCGGATGAAGCGGTCCGTCTCCAGGGTGCGCTTGCCGAGCAGCTCCGACAGCCGTCCGAGGCTGACGCGCCGGTTGAGGTCCATCTGGAAGAGTCGCTCCTCCGCGTGCAGCAGGCCCTGCGCGTAGAGCGCGTCGGCGGCGGAGGCGGCGCGGATGTGCGGAACGCCGGCGGCGTCCTCGAGGATCTCCACGGGCTGAACGGGCCACGGGGACGCAGCGGGCAGCTGGTCGGGGCCGGAGAATTCGGTCGGCGCGTGGGCGATGCAGCCGGTCAGAAGCAGGGGGAGGAGCAGTCGGATCACGGCCAGGAAGTTAGCAGGCTCCCGCCGGCCCGCCGAACGCTCTCTCCTGCGCTATCCTCGCGCACCTTTTAGGAGAGAACATGGCCGTAGACAGCATCCCCGCACGACTCCTCGCCGCCGGCGCGAGCCGTGGTTCCGCCCCCGCCTACCACGTCAAGTCCGGCGGTGGCTGGACCTCGACCTCCTGGTCCGAGTACGCGGCTCTGGTGCGGCGGGTCGGCAAGGCGATGATGGCCCTGGGCTTCGAGCCCGGCGAGAAGGCCTGCATCCTCGGCTTCAACCGGCCCGAGTGGTTGCTGATGGACGTCGCGACCATGGCGGTCGGCGGCGCGCCCGCGGGCATCTACACGACCTGCTCGCCGCCCGAGGTGGCCTACATCGTCAGCCACACCGAGGCGCCGATCGTGCTGGTCGAGAACCACGCCCAGTGGGACAAGATCCGCATCGAGCGCGACGCGGGCAACCTGCCCAACGTCAAGCACGTGGTGCTGATGGACGGGGCCGAAGCGGTCGCGGACGAGATGGTCCTGACCTGGACCGAGTTCCTGGAGAAGGCGGCCGACTCGGACGACGCCAGCTTCGACGCGCGGCTCGAGGCGCTCAAGGCGGCCGACCTCGCGACGCTCATCTACACCTCGGGCACGACCGGTCCGCCCAAGGGCGTGATGCTGTCGCACGAGAACCTGAGCTGGACGGCCGACCAGGCCTCGCCGCTCGTCGGCGCCGGGCCCACGGACTCGGTGGTCTCCTACCTGCCGCTGTCGCACATCGCCGAGCAGATGTTCACGCTGCACGTGCCGATCACGACCGGCGTGAACGTCTACTTCGCCGAGTCCATCGAGAAGGTGAAGGACAACTTCGTCGAGGTGCAGCCGACCATCCTGTTCGCGGTCCCGCGGATCTGGGAGAAGTTCTACGCCGGCGTCAACGCGAAGCTCGCCACCGCGCCGCCGCTGCGCCAGAAGATCGGCTCCTGGGCCATGAGCGTGGGCCGCGAGGTCAACGCGCGCCGCAACGCCGGCCAGGGCGAGCCCACCGGCCTGCTGGGCATGAAGTACAACCTCGCCAACAAGCTGGTCTTCAGCAAGGCGAAGCCGAACCTCGGCCTGGGCCGCGCCCGCATCTGCGTGTCCGGCGCCGCGCCCATCAGCGGGGAGATCATCTCCTTCTTCACGGGCCTCGACGTGATCATCCACGAGGTCTACGGGCAGTCCGAGGACACGGGCCCGACGTCCTTCAACCGCCCCGGCCGCACGCGCGTCGGTTCGGTCGGCCCCGCCTTCCCCGGCGTGGACATCAAGATCGCCGAGGACGAGGAGATCCTGGTCAAGGGCAAGAACGTCTTCCTGGGCTACTACAAGGAGCCCGAGGCCACGGCCGAGGCGCTGGTCGACGGCTGGCTGCACTCCGGTGACCTGGGCAAGTTCGACTCCGACGGCTTCCTGCACATCACCGGCCGCAAGAAGGACATCATCATCACGGCCGGCGGCAAGAACATCGCGCCGAAGAACATCGAGGCCTCCATCAAGGACCTGGCCCAGGTCGGCGAGGCGGTCGTCATCGGCGACCGGCGCAAGTTCCTCTCCGCGCTCATCTCGCTGGACCCCGACCACGCGGCCGCGTGGGGCAAGGCCAACGGCGAGCCCGAGGACGTCGCCGCCCTGTCGCAGAGCGCGAAGCTCCGCGGCGTCATCGACGCGCACATCGCCGAGGTGAACAAGTCGCTGGCGCGCGTCGAGCAGATCAAGAAGTTCACGATCCTCGAGCGCCCCCTGGAGATCGGCCGCGAGCTGACTCCGACCATGAAGGTCCAGCGCCCGAAGGTGAACACCAACTTCGCCGATCAGATCGAGGCCATGTACGTCGACTGATCCCGCGGCTTCCGGCCCGGGGGCCCTCCGCTAGGGCAGCCCCTGGGCCGCGCCGTCGAGCACCCCCTCGGGGTCGGGGTCGAGCCCCAGGAACTGCAGGATCGTGGGGTGCGCGTCCATGTGGGTCGCGTCCGCGGGCAGCGGGCCCACCAGCGCTGAGGCGCCTGCGACGACGAGCGGCACCAGCTCGTGGGGCGGGGTGTGATCGCCGTGCCCGGTGCCTTCCCCGCCGTGGTCGCTCGTGAGCACGAAGAGCCAGTCCTCGTCCGGCAGCGAGGGGCGGTCGAGCACCGCGTCGATCATCAGGCCGATCTGGGTGTCGATGGTCTCGACGGCCTCGATGTACTGCCAGGTCGCGGGGCTGAAGCCGCTCTCGTGGCCGGCGTGGTCCACGTCGTCCAGGTGCACGAAGTGCAGGCTCGTGTCGCCGGAGCGCAGGTGCACGGCCATGTCCCGCGCGACCGTCGCGTCGTTCCCGGGCATCGACACGTCCACGACGCCCGACTCCATGATGAAGGCCTGCACGGGCAGCCAGTTCACGGCGGCGGCCGTGCTGATGCCGGCGTCGTGGGCGCGGGCCATGAAGGTCGGGTAGCTGCGGTCGAGCGAGTCGAAGCCCTCGTTGCCCAGCAGACCGTGCCGGTCCGCGTCGACGCCGGTCAGGATGGAAGCCCAGCCGGGGCCCGAGACCGTCGGCGCGAAGCGCTGGGTGCTCGCTTCCCAGGTGGAGGCGCCGTGGCGCAGCAGCCAGTCGATGGAGGGGGTGTGGGCAGAGGGGATGCCGTCGCCGCGCAGCCCGTCGATGCCCAGGAAGAGCACCTTCTTGCGCGGACCCGGCCGCATCACGGTGATCGCGATGTCGAGCCGGTGGATGCGCGAGTCGTCGGGCGCCAGGAAGTCGATGTGCGTCGCGTGGCGGCCGGAGACGAGGGCCGTCTGGTCCAGCTCGACGTGCAGCTCGCGCCGCTTCTGATCGAGGGAGGCCGAGGCCCAGTCGTCGGCCGGGGCCAGCTCCACCAGGCAGGTGTCGCCCTCGAAGGCCCGCTGGATCGTGACGCTGGGGGCCACGTCGCCCTCCCAGTGCATGAAGGGCAGGGGGGCGTCGACCAGGAAGCGGAAGGCTTCGGGCTCGCAGGGTGGCGCGCAGGCGGGCAGGAGCAGGAGCAGGAGGAGTCGCTTCATCGGCGCGAGTCTGCCACGGAGCGCGCCGCAGCCGGCATGATCGCGGCGTGACGAACGCAAGCGATTGGGGCAGGGGGCTGCGGGGGGCGGGGATCGTCCTGCTCGCGAACGCGCTCGTCTTCGGCTTCTTCTGGCTGCGGCGCCCCGAGCCGGTGGCCGCGCCCGTCCAGCCGGCGCTCGCCGCGCCCACGCCCCACGCGGCCACCGCCGAGTCCGTCGGGCAGCTGGCCCAGCTGCGAGGAGGCGATGCGGACGGGCGCCGAAAGGCGCTGGCGACCCTGCTGCTCGATCGGGGCGACGCGGTGGCGGCGGCGAGCCAGGACCTCGCCTCGCATGGCTGCTCCGAGCACGTGCTCGACCTCGTCGTCGCCCTGGTCGCACCGGGGGTGACCACGCAGCAGGCAACGGCCCTGGCCGGTCCGCTCGTCGCGGTGGCCTCGTCCAGCGCAGAGCAGCCCGCGTCCGCCCGCTGCGCCGCGCGGGCCTGGCAGATCGTCGCAGCGCTGCTGGACTCCTCCGAGCTCGACCCCGGGGCGGCCGGCAAGATGTTGTGGCCGCGCCTGCAAGCGGCCCGTTCGGAAGCCTGGACCCTGGGCTTCGTCGAGGCGCTCGACGCCGTCGCGCCCGAGCAGTCGGGGTGGCCGGACCGCTTCGAGGCCCTCGTGCAGGCCGAGCTGCACCCCGCGGCTCAGGGCGCCGCCTGCCGCGCCTTGACCAGGCGGCGTCAGGGTCTGCCCGCCTTCGCTGCGTCCTTCGCGTCGATGCCTCCCTCGGTGCAGCTCTGCCTACTGAAGCAGGAGGGCCGCGCGGCCGAGCTGTCCCGCGCCGCCCTGAGTGCCGCCGACGTGCGCGTGCGCGTGGCGGCCGTCGAGATCGTCGGCGGCACGGGGGAGCCCGAGGACGTGCCCGCCCTGGCCGCCCGGCTGGGCAGCGAGGCCCCCAGCCTGCGCGAGCGCGAGGCCCTCGAGCAGGCCGCGATCGTGCTGCTGCTCGAGCACCCCGAGCGCAGCCATGAGCTGCTCGCCGCCTTCGAGGGGCTGCCCGGGGTCGCGGCGCGGCTGCGCGCGGCGGCCGAGGCCGGCACGGCCGAGTTCGAGTCCCCCCTGGAGCGCCGCCTCTGCGACGTGATCGCCCTGCCCGGCCAGCGCCTCGACCTCGCTGCGGCGCAGGCCGCGCACGGCCCCGCGGTTACCCTGTGCCTGCGCCCGGGCCGCTGGCCGCAGACCCTTCGCGTCACGCGGGGCGGCGCCCGCCTCGTCGCCCTTCAGCCCGGGGCGGTGCTGGAGGGGCTGGAGCTGGACGCAGCCGCGGTGGTCGTCGGGGTCGTGGCCGAGGCTGGGATCCAGGTGCACGCCGGCGGCAGCGTCCTGATCGGGACACCACCCGCCGAAGGCGCAGGCCTGGCCTCGTCCTTCGTCGCTTCGGCTCAGGGCCCGCTGCGGGTCCCGGCCGGCGCGGAGGGGCTCGTCCGCCTCGCCCCGGAGCTGCCGCTGCGCGAGCGCGGGCTGCGGGGAGGCGCCGTGGGCTGGGTCGATCGGGGCGCCATCGGCGCGGCCGCCAAGACGCTGCTCTCCGCCGATCTGGAGGTGCCGGCCCTGCCTTCGCTGGATCCGCCGGCGCTGGAGCCGCACCGATCCGTGGGCCGAGGCCTGTGGGCGCCGGTCTTCGCGCCGGTCGTGCCGGGGCAGCCGATCACCCTGGTTCCGTGGAACACCGCGCCCTGGACCTTCGAGGATCCGGGCTGGCTGCTCCAGGCGGCCGACCTCCCCTGAGCTACTCGGCGCCGCCCGGGGCGCCACCGGAGTCCGCGGAGCCGCCCGAGCTGGCCGCAGCCGAGCCCTCGCCGCCTTCGCCGTTGCCTTCGGCTTCGCCGTTGCCTTCGCCGCCCGAAGCGCCGCGACGCCTGCGTCGCCCGCCACGCCGTCGGCGCTTCCGGGGGGCATCGCCCTCCTCCTGCGGCTTCGGTTCGGGCTTGTTCTCGAGCCAGTCGATGACGACGGCCACGAGGGCTTCGCCGGAGTCGAGCCGCTGCCAGCGGCGCATCTCCTCGATGATCTCCAGATCCTCGATCGTCTTCGGCTTGAGGGCGGCGACCTGGCTGAGGATCGAGTTGTTGACGATCATCCCCGGGCCGAGCTTCAGCTCGTTGGAGCGCGCGTTCCGCCAGTTCTTCAGCTTCTGGACCAGCGGCTCGTCGTCGCGCGAGGTCGGTGGCACGCCGGCGCTGCGGGGCGACTGCTTGGGCTTCGGGTTCTCAGGAGGCGTGGACTCGTCGGCCAGGCCCTCCTGGATGGCGGCCAGCACCTCCTCCGCGTAGCGGCGCACGACGTGGCTGCCCTCGCCGAGCACGGTGCGCAGCTGCTCCAGGTCCTTCGGCGCCTCGCGCGCCAGCACCAGCATGAGGTCGTTGCCCCAGACCTTGAAGGGCGGCCGGTTCTTCTCGGCCGCCTTGGCCTCGCGCACGGCGTAGACGGCACGCAGCACCCGGCGCTCGCCGGCGCCCAGGCCCCGCGCGCCCTTGACCCGCATGCAGTCGTCGGGCTCGAAGGCCCGGCGGCTCCACTCGCGCGACTCCAGCAGCCCGAACTCCTCCTCGAGCATCTCCAGGCGGTCGCGCTCCTCGCACATGCCGAGCAGGATCTCGCGCAGCGCCCCCAGGAAGTGGGAGTCCATGCGCGCGTACTCGAGGTGCTCCGGCCGCAGCGGGCGGCTCGACCAGTCGTGGCGCTGCCACTTCTTGTTGAGCTTCACGCCGAAGTAGCGGTTCACGAGGTCGCCCAGCCCGAAGCGGGTGTGGCCCGAGGCCTGGGCGGCGATCATCGTGTCGAAGATGTTCGTGAACTCGACGCCGAAGTCGCGCTTCATGCTCACGACGTCGTAGTCCGCGCCGTGGAAGATCTTGACCACGTTCGGGTCCGCGCACATCGGACCGAGCGACGAGAGGTCGTCGATCTTCAGCGGGTCGACGATGAAGTCCTTGGTCCCGTTGCCGGTGATCTGCACGAGGCAGCACTTTTCGGCGTAGGAGAAGAAGCTGTCGCTCTCGGTGTCGATGCCCACGATCGTGCAGCCCGAGAGGGCCTCGACCGCTTCGGCCAGGCCTTCCGCGGTGTCGATGTAGACCCAGCCGGGATCCGGCAGGTCGATGGGCTCCGGCAGCTCTTCTTCTTGTTCGGTCGTCACTCGTCCCCGCTTCTGCGTGTGTTGAACGCGGCGAGGTCCCCCGGGCCGAAGCCCCAGGGCAGCAGCTCGCCCACTTGCACAACCCGCTGGTCTCCCCGCAGGTTTTCCATGGTGACCCGCGCCTGGGGCGCGAAGTCGTACATCATCTGGCGGCAGGCCCCGCAGGGACCCGGCGCTCCGTCGGTGTCGGCGACGACGGCGATCTCGAGGATCTCCTCCTCGCCCTCGTGCAGCGCGACGCACAGGGCCAGGCGCTCGGCGCAGAGCGTGAGCCCGTAGGAGCTGCTCTCGACGTTGCTGCCCGTGTAGACCCGGCCCGACTTGCCCAGCACCGCCGCCCCAACCTGGAAGTTGGAGTACAGGGCCCTCGCGCAGAGTCGCGCCTTCGTGGCCGCTTCGACGAGGGCGCGCTCGCTCATGCAGACCACCAGGTGGGGTCGCGGAGCAGCTCGTTGAGCACGGCCGACAGGTTGCTCGCTGCGTTGCCGGCCACGTCCGAGACGTCCGAGTGGTCCAGGACGTGGTCCTCGCCCCCGGTGCCGGCGGCGGCGTTGCTGATGATCGACAGGCCCGCGACCCGGCAGCCCATGTGAGCCGCCGCGAGCGCCTCGAGCACCGTCGACATGCCTACGGCGTCTCCGCCGATGGCGCGCATCATCCGGATCTCGGCCGGCGTCTCGTAGCTGGGCCCGAGCACCCCGACGTAGACGCCCTGTCCGAGCCTCACCTTCGTGGCCAGGCCCGCGGCGAGCAGGGCGGTCGTGATGCCCCGGTCCCAGACGCGCGACATGTCGGGGAAGCGCGGCCCGAGTTCGGTGCCCGGAGCCCCCATCAGCGGGTTCTGGCCCGTGAGGTTGATGTGGTCCGTGATGGCCATGAAGTCGCCGACCCGCAGGGTGGGGTCGATGCCGCCCGCCGCGTTGGTCAGCAGGATGGCGCCCGCCCCGGCGAGGGTCAGGGAGCGCACCCCGTGCACCACCGGCGTGGGGCCGTGGCCCTCGTAGAGGTGGACACGGCCGCGCAGGGCGACGACTGTCCGCCCCTGCACGCTGCCGATGCACACCTTGCCGCTGTGGCCGACCACCGTGGTGGTCGCGAAGCCGGGGATGTCGTCGAAGGGCACCTCGACGAGGTCGTCGAAGGCCTCGGTCGTGGCGCCGAGGCCAGAACCGAGAACGATGCCGAGGAATCCGCCTGCGGCGACCCGGGGGTCTGCCGCGGCCAGTGCGTCCGCCGATGCTTGCAGCGCGGGGCGCAGCTTGCTGTCCGTCATCTCTCTCCAGGCTCCGCGCGGGCCGCCGGGGGCGGTGTCGCGGGGCTCAGGGTGGGGGCAGGCCACTACCCCACAAGGGCGCCGGCGATGTTGGCCGTGAGGAACGCGGCCAGCGTGCCGGCGATCATCGCCCGGAATCCGACCCGGGCGAGGTCACTGCGACGGGTCGGGGCGATGCCCCCGATTCCGCCGAGCTGGATGCCGATGGAGCCCAGGTTTGCGAAGCCGCAGAGTGCGTAGGTCACAATCACCAGGCTGCGATACGACAGCTGCGGTGCGATTTGAGCCAGCTGCAGGTACGCGACGAACTCGTTGAGAATCGTCTTGATGCCGAGGAGCTGACCGACCGTGGAACACTCGGCGGCCGGCACTCCCATGGCCCATGCCAGCGGCTGGAAGACTGTTCCGACAACTGCCTGTAAAGTCAAGCCTTCCAGGCCGATGAGCCCCCCCGCCCAGCCGATGATCGCGTTGCCCATCGCGACGAGCGCGAGGAAGGCCAGGAGCATCGCGGCGACGTTCAGGGCGAGCATCATGCCGTCGCTCGCGCCGCGGGCGGCCGCGTCGATGGCGTTGACGTCCCTGCGCTCCATGTGGTGCGTGACCTGCCCCGCCGTCACCGGGGAGCCGTCCTCCGGCCACATGATCTTGGCGATGACCAGGGCTGCGGGCGCCGACATCACCGAGGCCGCGATGAGGTGGCCCGCGATGTCCGGGAAGACCGGGGCGAGCATGCCGACGTAGGCCGCCATCACGCCGCCGGCCACCGTGGCGAAGCCGCCCGTCATGATCGCGTTGAGCTCGGACATCGTCATGGTGTCGACGTAGGGCCGCACGACCAGCGGGGCCTCGGTCTGGCCCACGAAGATGTTGGCGGCGGCCGACAGCGTCTCGGCGCCGCTGGTGCCCATCGTCTTCGACATCAGCAGGGCCATGCCGCGCACCAGCCACTGCATGATCCCGAGGTGGTAGAGCACGGCCATCAACGAGCTGAAGAAGATGATGGTCGGCAGCACGTTGAAGGCGATGAGGCTGCCGTTTTGCGCCACGACCGACAGGCCCGCGTAGCCCTCCAGCGCGACGACCTGGGGCGGCGCGCCGGGGTTGGCCGGGTCGATGGCCTGGACCGGGATCGAGTTGTCGACCAGGTTGCCGAAGATGAAGCGCGAGCCCTCGACCGTGAAGCCCAGCAGGGCCATGACGATGTCGTTGAGCTGGGCGAAGAGCCAGGCGCCGGGCGTGGTCTTCAGCACCAGCACCGCGAAGATGATCTGCAGCGCGACGCCCCAGCCGACGACGCGCCAGGGGACGTTGCGGCGGTTCGTGCTGAAGGCCCAGGCGAGGCCGAGCAGCATGAAGATGCCGACGAAGGACTGGAGGCGCTGCGCCCAGGTCGTCGCCACGCGCTCCTTGGTGGCGAGCACCTCGCTGATGGTCGCTTCCTGGCCGAAGACAGCGCCGGCCAGCATGAGGAACGCGAGGCCCGCGAGCAGGGCGATGAGGAAGGGCCGGCGACGCCAGGCCTGGATCACAGAGTCTCCAGCACGAGACCCGTCTTGGCTGGGGCTTCGTCGCTGAGCGTCAGCGCGGCCTCGGCGCGCGCCACGGCGGCTTCCAGGCCGGTGTCGGCGTGCATCAAGCGCATCCAGGGCTGGCCCTTCTCCACGCGCATCCCGATGGTCGACTGGAGCCAGGCGCCGACGCCGGGGTGCGGCGGCTGGCCGTCGCCGCCGCGTCCGCCGCCCAGCTCGGCCACGGCGAGGCCGGCTCCCAGGGCGTCGATGCCGGTGATCCAGCCGGCGCGGGGCGCTTCGACGAAGTGCTGCTTCACGTCCTTCAAGCCGTGCAGGCCGCGCTGGAGCGTGGACACGTCCCCGCCCTGGGCCGCGACCATGCGCTCGAAGACCTCGCGGGCGGCGCCGGAGTTCAGGGCTCGCTCGAGGGTCGCCCGGTCCTCGCTCCCGCCCGAGGCCGCGATGGCCGCCTCCGCCAGGGCGAGGGTCAGCTCGCGCAGCTCGCCCGGCGCGCCGGACAGCACCGCGATGCTCTCCTGCACCTCGACGGCGTTCCCGATGGCCATGCCCAGCGGTGCGTCCATGGACGTGATGAGGGCGGCCATGTTCCGGCCGGCCCCCCGCCCGATGGCGAGCATCGTCTTGCCCAGCTCGCGCGCGGAGTCGATGTCCTTCATGAAGGCGCCGGTGCCGCACTTCACGTCCAGCACCAGGGTGCCGGCGCCCTCCGCCAGCTTCTTGCTGAGGATGCTCGGGGCGATGTGGTCCAGGGTCGGCACGGTCGCGGTGCGCGAGCGCAGGTCGTAGAGCGTGCGGTCCGCGGGCACGAGGTCTGCCGTCTGGCCGGTGATGACGCAGCCCACCTCGCGCACGACCTTGTCCATCTCCTCGGAGTTCAGGTCGGTGCGGAAGCCGGGGATGGTGTCGAGCTTGTCGAGGGTGCCGCCCGTGTGGCCCAGGCCGCGGCCCGAGATCATCGGCACCGCGTAGCCCACGGCCGTGACGAGGGGGCCCCAGATGAGGGAGATCTTGTCGCCCACGCCGCCGGTGCTGTGCTTGTCGAGCGTCGGCCGGTCGAGGTGGTCCCAGTTGAGGATCTCGCCCGAGTTCATCATCGCGAGCGCGTAGTCGGTGCGCTCCCGGTCGTTCAGGCCCCGGCAGAAGATGACCATCAGCATCGAGGCGAGCTGCGCCTCGGGCGCGGTCTTGCCGGCGGCCGCGGACACGAAGGTCGCGATCTGGTCGGAGGTCAGCTCGGCGCCGTCGCGCTTCGCTGCGATGAGGTCTCGCAGGTCGATCATGTGATTCCTAGTAGCCGGCCGCGCCCACGCCGCCGGTCACAATCGCGACGGACGAGCTCGCGCCCAGGCGGTCGGCCCCGGCCTCGACCATGGCCCAGGCGTCCTCGGCCGTGCGCACACCGCCCGACGCCTTCACCTCCATGGAGGTGCCGACGACGCTGCGCATGAGGCGCACGTCTTCGATGGTGG
>JAJDAI010001207.1 GCA_029261955.1 Deltaproteobacteria bacterium
CCGGCTGCCGCGCCACGGCGCGTCCTGCCCCGTGGGCATCGGCGTGAGCTGCTCGGCGGACCGGAACATGCTGGCCCGCATCGACGCCGACGGGCTCTGGCTGGAGCAGCTGGAGACCAACCCCGCGCGCCTGCTGCCGGAGCTGAACGAGGAGGGGGACGACGCCGTCACCCCCGTGGACCTGTCGGCGGGCATGGACGCCGTGCGGGAGCAGCTGAGCGGCCTCGCGGTGGGTGACGTCGTCGCGCTCACGGGCACCGTGATCGTGGGACGGGACATCGCTCACGCCAAGCTGCTGCGCCGCCTCGAGGAGACGGGCGCCCTGCCCGACTACCTCAAGGATCACCCCATCTACTACGCCGGCCCCGCGAAGACACCGCCGGGCTGGCCCTCGGGCAGCTTCGGCCCCACGACCGCGCAACGCATGGACTCCTACGTCGCGCCCTTCCAGGCGGAGGGCGGCTCGCTGATCATGCTGGCGAAGGGCAACCGCGGGCCCGAGGTGGCGGCGGCCTGCAAGGAGTTCGGCGGCTTCTACCTGGGCTCCATGGGCGGCCCCGCCGCGCGCCTGGGCCGCGACTTCATCAAGAAGGTCGAGGTCCTGGACTACCCCGAGCTGGGCATGGAGGCGGTGTGGCGCATCGAGGTGGAGGACTTCCCCGCCTTCATCATCGTGGACGACAAGGGCAACGACTTCTTCGAGGCCTTCCGAAACCCCGCGCCGTTCGTGAAGATCGGCGGCTGATCCCCCAGGAGATGCCGCCGCTGGCAGGATGCGCGCGGAGGGTCTCATGGAATCAGTTCAAGGCATCGGCGGCGTCTTCATTCGAGCCACGGACCGGGCGGCGCTGGCCCGTTGGTACCGCGACAACCTGGGCCTGGCCATCGACGAGGCCTGGTGGGGCACGTCGATCGAGTGGGCGAAGCAGGACCGCGCCGAGACGGCGTCGACCATCTGGTCCGCCTTCGCGCAGGACACCGAGTACTTCGGGGCCCGCACGAACACCTTCATGATCAACTTCCGCGTGAAGGACCTGGACGCGATGCTCGCGCAGCTGCGCGGCAACGGCTGCTCCGTCGACGAGAAGGTCGAAGCGAGCGACTTCGGCAAGTTCGGCTGGGTCACGGACCCCGAGGGCAACCGCGTCGAGCTCTGGCAGCCTCCCGCCTAGCTCTACTTGCGCTCCAGCCAGCGCATCGAGAAGACCTCCGCCTCGAGCTCGACCCCGAAGGTCATGGCGTCGAAGGTGAGCGTCGTCCTGGACTCCTTCTTGATGTGGTCCTGGATGATCATCTTCGTGGGGAAGTGCCGCCCTCCCTCGAACTCCTTCACCTCGGTCATGGTCCAGGACTTCAGCAGCATGCCGCTGAGGGCGTAGAGCTCCTGCTTGAGCGGGATGAGCGTCTCGCTGTCGACCCAGGAGATCCGCTTCGGGTAGCTCACGCTGTCGTCCCTCGCGATGAGCTCCAGGGTCCAGCAGGGGCGCCCGTCGACGTCCTCCTTGCCGGTCACGGTGGCCACGTAGGCCTCGCGCAGCTGGTTGGCGGCCATCATGTCTTCGTAGGAGATGTCCGAGCCCATCATCCCCTGCCTCAGCATGTGGCCCGAGATCTTCTGGGTGCGGTCGACGCTGGGCATGTACATCCACAGATCGTCGCCCTGCTTGAGCATGCGGGTGCCCTTCTCGCGGGCCGGCGCCAGGTACTCGATGGCGCTCTCGTCCTCGCCGCGGCCGAAGCTCTGCATGGTGAAGGTGCGCGTGCGGCGCTTGCCCTCGACCACCATCGTCATCTTCGCGGTGCGGGTCTCGAAGACCATGTTCTTGTCGATGCCGGCGAGGATCTCGTCGGGCGTGGGCAGGTCCTCGGCCGCAGCCGGGCTGAGCAGGAGCAGGGACAGAATCAAGAGCAGACGCATGGCTACCTCCCGCTGCGCATGGCGGTGACGGGTTGGATCAAGGAGGCCCGCAGCGCCGGGAGCGCCGAGCCGAGGATCGCCATGGCGACCCCGAGGGAGAAGGAGGTCAGCAGCACCTGGAAGCTCAGGTCGCCGTAGATGGTCGCGGTCAGGGGCAGCTCGGTGCCGATGCGGGAGACGACATCCTCCCCCAGGGTGATGCCCCGGGTCGCCAGCAGCCAGGCGGGCACGGCGCCAACGGCGATGCCGAGGAACCCGCCGGCCACCGCGATGGCCGTCGCCTCGCCCACGAACAGCCCCATCGTCTGCAGCCGCGTCATGCCCATGGCCCGCAGCACGCCGACCTCGTCCGTCCGCTCCAGCACCGACATCATCATCGTGTTCCAGACCCCCATCGCGGCCAGGAAGACGACGATGAAGACGAGCATCCCGCGGACGGCGCGGACCATCGGCAGCATGTCCCTCCAGATGTCGCGCTGGTGCCACACCTGGGTGGACAGATCCTTCAGCGCGGGCAGGTCGACCAGACTCGCCGCGAGCGCGTCCGCGGTGTGGCGGGACTCGCCGTAGACCAGGATCTCGATGGCGCCCCCGGGGATGTCCGTGAGCCACTGCATCCGGGCCAGGGGCAGGAAGACGCGCTGGTCGATGAGGGGGTTGCCCCCCTGCACGACGCCCACGAGCG
>JAJDAI010001208.1 GCA_029261955.1 Deltaproteobacteria bacterium
GATCATCCCCGTCGGCCTGCACTACCGCCGCAAGCGCGGCTTTCGCAGCCGGGTGCTCGTCGAGTTCCACGCGCCGCTGGACGTGCCGCAGTTCGGGCCGCTCCCCCCAGAGAGCACGCCCGAAGACGTGATGAAGCCGCGCTACCGCAAGCTCACGGACATCATCGAGGGCTCGCTGCACGGGGTCGTGCACGCGACGGAGGACTGGGAGCTGCACCACCTCATGCACCGGGCCCGCAAGCTGGTCCGGGCGGAGCGGGCGAAGCGGGCGGGCGCGGATCCCGGCGCCACGGACATGGCCGAGCGCACCTTGGGCTTCGCGCGGGTCTGGAGCGGCTACTACCAGCGCCGGGAGTCGCACCCCGAGGTCGTGGAGTCGCTGCTCGGGCGCGTGCGGGAGTACGACGCCGACATCCGCGCCCTGGGCCTCGAGGACCACGAGCTGGACCACCCCGGGCGCATGATCAGCTGGACCCTGGCCGGCCTGCTGCTCTGGCAGATCCTGCTGGTCTACGTGCTGCTGCCGCCGATGCTGGTGGTGGGCTTCATGGTGAACGTGCCGCCGATGCTGCTGCTGTGGGCCGTGACGAAGAAGGCCAGCACGCACCGCAAGGACGAGGCCACGCTGAAGCTCATGATGGGCCTGCTGGTCTTTCCCGCGACCTGGGCGCTCTTCGGCTGGAGCGCGGCGGCGCTGCACGAACAGCTCCACGCCTGGTACCCGACCCTGCCCTACAACCCCTGGCTGGTGGGGGCAGTGGCTGCGGGCTCGGCCTTCGCCGGCGGCCTGGTGGCGCTGCGCTACACGGAGCTCGCGCGCGAGACCTCACGCACCCTGCGCATCCGCCTGACGCGGGCCCGGCGGCGCATCGCGCTGGCGCGGCTCCAGGTGGAGCGGTCGGAGCTCTTCGACCACCTCGTCGCCATGACCGAGGGGTTGGCGCTGCCCGGGGACGTGGCCGACGACGGCCGGATCGTGCGCGAGCGCGGCGGCACGACGGCCTTCGACGACTACCTGTAGGGGAGATTCGGAATGAGGCTCGACGTCGCCGGCGACGGCCTGCTCGAGAAGCTCGGGCTCATGACCGGCATGGTCCCGACGCCGCTGATCCACACGACCTTCGGGGTGGGCTACTCGCGCAGCATCGTCGCGGGCACGCGCCTGGGGATCTTCGAGGCGCTGGGGGACGGGGAGCGGGAGCCAGCGGAGGTCGCGGCGGAGATCGGCTGCCACCCCGAGGGCACCCGCGCGCTGATGGCCGCGCTGGTGGGTTTCGGGCTGCTGGAGCGTCGCGGCGGGCGCTACCGCAACGGCAAGGCGGTCAAGAAGTGGCTGCTGGAGGGGAGCCCCCAGCCCCTCAAGGACGCCGTGCTCTTCCTCGGCTACTGCCACGACCTCGTGCAGAACCTGGAGGACGACGTGCGCACCGGCGCCATCGTCCGCATCCACGACAAGCAGCACCCGCAGGCCTTCTGGGACGCCTACATGGGCGCACTCGCGGCCTTCGCGCGGCTGCTGGGCAAGGAGGTCGTCAAGCGGGTCAAGGTCGGGAGCCCTCGGCGGATGTTGGACGTGGGCGGCGGGCACGGGATCTACTCGGCGGCCTTGTGTGAGCGACACGAAGGCCTGACTGCGGACGTGCTGGACCTGGAGCCGGCCTGCGTGGCGGGCCGGCGCATCCAGGAGGCCGACGGGACCGCCGATCGTGTGCGCCACGTCGTCGGCGACTTCCGCACCGCGGACTGGGGGACTGGCTACGACCTCGTGCTCGTCTTCAACGTGCTGCACAACGCCACCGAGGACGAGTCTCGATCGCTGATCCGCAAGGCGAAGGCGGCCTTGAATCCGGGGGGGCGGCTCGTGATCAGCGACGCGAAGCACCTGGGCGAAGAGGGCAAGCTCGACGCCTCGGCGGGCTGGAACGAGCTCTTCTTCTTCCTCATCTCGGGCGCGCAGGCCTGGCCCGAAGCGACGCTGCGCGAATGGATGACCGAGGCCGGCTTCGCGGACCTCAAGCGGACCCAATTCCTCATGGCGCCGCAGATCGCCTTGGCCGGCACCGCGTGATGGACCTTGGCGATCGGCGGGCGCTCCGGTAGATCCCGGCCCTTCGGAGGAATCCATGCGCCTTCTGCTCCTGCTCGCCCTGCTCGCCCCGTCCGCGGCCCACGCCGTGTGCCCGTCTGCCGTCGCCATCGAAGATGATCTGAGCTGCAGCTCGACGATCACCACGACCATCGACTGGCAAGGGTCCAACAACCTCGGCGGCGAGTGCGCGACGCAGGACTGCTACTCCTGCGGCGAGCCCTTCGACGAGCAGGCCCAGATCGCCCCGGAGGCCGTCTACACCTTCCAGTGCCAGCAGACCGGCAACGTGCTGCTGACCATCACCGACCTGCCCTGCGACCTCGACATCTACGTGCTCGACGACAGCTGCGACCCCTGGTCGGGCTGCCTCTTCGGCTCGACGGCGTCCTATTCGGTGGATGACTCGGTCCAGTTCGACTGCACCGAAGGCGAGCTCTACTACATCGTCATCGAGGCCTACGGCACGGCCCACCTCGACATCGCCTCGGGCCCCTGCACCGACAACGGCGCGAGCGACGGCAACGTCTTCAGCCCCGACTACACGCTCAGCTTCGACGTCAGCGCGTCGACGGGCTGCCCCGAGGACTGCAACGACGGCCTCGACAACGACCTCGACGGCCAGAACGACTGCGCCGACCCCGACTGCGGCCAGGACCCGGTCTGCTGCGACCTCGACGACGACAGCTTCTTCGGCGCCCAGTGCGCCGGCCCGGACTGCAACGACAACGACCCGGGCATCTACCCCGGCGCGCCCGAGATCGAGAACGGCCTCGACGACGACTGCGACGGCGACACCGACGAGGGCTCCGACTCCTTCGACGACGACGGCGACGGCTACACCGAGAACGGCGGCGACTGCAACGACGCCGACCCCGACGTGAACCCCGGCGAGGACGAGATCCCCGGCAACGGCATCGACGACGA
>JAJDAI010001209.1 GCA_029261955.1 Deltaproteobacteria bacterium
CGAACCAGCGACGTCCGCACCGACCCCAAACGGCGTGGCCCCCGCTCCGACGAGCGCCGCCTCGCCCCCACTGGAACCTCCGGGGATACGGCCCTGGTCGTATGGATTGTTGGTGCGACCCCAGATCTGGTTGACCGACTCGACCATCTCGGAATTGAAGTCTTCCTTCAACCGGATGAGCGGGTTGAACGACGACTGCCGCTTGTCGAGCAGGTAGGCCCCGTGGGGCTTCTTCAGCTCGCCATCAACCCCGACATCGTCGAAGTCGATTTCGGTCTTCTTCTTGTAGCGAACGTTGGCTTCGCTATCGGCGTCCTGCGCCATGGCAGCCGGGGCGGCCACACACAGGCTCAGGAGGGCACATACGACGAAGAGAATGACTCGCCTCATTCAGGACCTCTCAGTTCGCGGGCGGCATGGCGCAGGTACTCGGCAAGAGCTTTTACAGGATGCAAGAGCGAAAGTCATGCGTGGCTTCCGCGCCGCGGTCCTACTCAGGCTCAGACCCGGCCTCGGCCTCGGGGTTCCCAGAATCTTCGGCGGCGGGCTCTTCGGCGGGCGCGGGCTCCTCGGCGGGCGCGGCCTCCTCGGCGGGCGCGGCCTCCTCGGCGGGCGCGGCCTCCTCGGCAGGCGCGGCCTCCTCGGCGGGCGCGGCCTCCTCGGCGGGCGCGGCCTCCTCGGCGGGCGCGGCCTCCTCGGCGGGGGCTTCACCTTCGGGCGCAGCGCCTTCCTCGACCGGCTCCTCGGCCAGCGTGATCGGCTCGCCGCTCTCCCACTCCGCGATGTCCTGGCCAATGCCGTCCACGTAGTACTGAGCCATGAACTCGTTGTAGTAGTTCCACTGCTCGTTCAGGAAGTTGAAGTCCTCCGCCTCGATGGCGAAGACGACGGCTTCCTTCTGCATCTCGTAGACCTCGTACCAGGACGGGTCCTGCTCGAGCTCGGCGTACTTCTGGAAGACCTTGTCACCCTCGGGGATGCGCACGACGACCGTCTTCTTCAGCTCCTTGAACTTCTCCTCGAGGATGGCCATCTGGCGCTCCATCTCCTCGATCTCTTCGAGCATCTGCTGCTTGTCGGCCACGGCGCTCTGCGCCAGCCGCTTGCCCTCGGTGGCCTCGGCGTGCTCCGGGTGGCAAGCCAGGACGGCGTCGTAGAGCTTCTCGGCCTTCTCGTAGGCCTTCTTGGTGTCGGTGATCTCGCCGGCGGCGGGCGCGATGAACAGCCGCTGCACGAGGGCCTTGTTGACCAGGGCGGCCTCGTTGCACTTCTCGTTGGCGAGGACCTTGTCGTACTCCTCCATGGACGCGTCCATGTCCAGGTTGCCCCGGAACGCCACCGCGAGGCCGATGTGGGCCTCCGCGTGGCCCGGCTGCTGCTCGAGCACCTTCTGGAAGGACTGACCTGCCAGCGCGTAGTCCGCGGCGGCGACGGCGATGAGGCCGAGGTTCATGTTGGCCTCGATGTTGTTCTCATCGAGCTCCAGCGCCTTCTTGAAGGCCACGACCGCGGCGGACTCCTTGCCCTGCTTGAGGAACGCGAGGGCCACGTTGTTGTGGATGTCGGCGTCCTTGTCGTCGAGCTTCAGGGCGTTGCCCGAGGCCATCTGCGACATCTTGAAGTTGCCGCTCGCGAAGTAGACACGCGCCAGGGTCTTGTAGGCCTGGGTGTTCTTCGGGTCCTCGTAGAGCAGGTTCTGGATCGCCTTGACCGCGTCGTCGTGGCGTCCGGCCTCCGAGAGCGCGCCGGCGAAGTTGTTGACCATGTCCCAGTCCGTGGGGTTGGCCTCCAGGTACTTCTCGTAGATCGGCAGCGCTTCCGTCGCCTTGCCCGAGGTCTGCATCACGTAGGTGAGGTTCTGCACGGCCGGCTTGAAGGCCGCGTCGGTCTTGAGCGCCGTCTGGTAGTGCTGGACCGCCTCGCCCCGCTTGCCGAGCTTGCCGGCCGCGACGCCCGCGTTGAAGCAGGCCTTCGTGTGGGGCTTCTCCACGTCGAAGCCCTGCTGACAGGCGAGGGCGAACTTCGCCAACGCGCCGGCGAGCGCCTTCTCCCCGGAGCCTTCCGCAAGGACCGTCAGGCCCTCCTGGTAGGCAACCTCGGGGTTGATCTCTTCTTCGGTGTCGCCGCCTTTGCCGCCGCCAGTGGTCGCGCAGCCGGTGTTGCCCGAAAGCGACCAGCTGAAGGCCAGGGCCAGGGCAACGAGCGTGACGCGGTGCGTCTTCATCAGGGAGTGCATGGTGTCAGCTCCTGCGGGTCGCTTACTGCGCAAAATCGGCAAGGGTGTAGGGGTTGCTGCTGTAGTCGGGGACCGGCACCTTCTCGGCGTTCTCCGGGTACTCCTCGGGGCGCAGCTTGGTCAGCTCTTCGAGCGCAAGCGTCGTGAACTCGGTGTAGAGGCCGAGTTCGTAGGACTTGCTCCGCGCGCTCGTGAAGGCCTCGACGGCCTTGTCGATGAGCGGGTAGGCCCGGTCCTGGAGGCTGAACTCGTAGATCGAGCACTGGTCTTCATCGAGCTTGGGAGGGCAGGGGGCCCCGGTCAGCTTGGCGGCGAGGTCGCCGTAGACGGTGCCGATGCGGTAGAGGGCCGCGATGCCCCAGGCGCCCTGCTTGAGGTTCAGGACCTCGACGTACTTGCCGGTCAGGGCGGGCACGAGGTTCTGCTTCTTCTTCAGCAGCTGCGTGGTCTTCTTCGTGTCGGTGAAGTCGATGGACTCGTAGCTGTCGAACTCGGGCTCGAGCAGCTCGAAGCGCATCTCGGCCGCGAAGAAGCGGGCCTGCGCCTCGGTGGCCAGGCCGTCGACGACCTTGTTGAAGTCCTTCATGCCCTCGCGGTAGTGGGCGAGCTGCTTCTTGCGGTCTTCGATCATGCGGCCGTAGCGCACGTAGGCCTCGACGTAGAGGTCGTAGGCGTCCTTGCGCACGTCCTTGTCGCTGTAGAGGGCCTTGTAGGCGCTGCGGGCACCCTCGGCGTTGCCGTCGTCGAAGAGGAGGTTGGCGATCCGCATGCGAACCTCCAGCTTCTCCTTCGGCTCTTCGATGATGCCGAGGTACTCCGTGAAG
>JAJDAI010001210.1 GCA_029261955.1 Deltaproteobacteria bacterium
CTGACCGCCGGCGCCCTGCCCGAGGCCGGGACGCTGGAGGTCGGGGTGTCGCTCCAGTTCAACCTCCGCTTCGCGCCGCTCTTCGGCACGCCCATCGACGACGGGATCCACCTCGTCGTGAAGCACGGGCTCAACTGGGACTGCGACGCGAGCGACGGCGAGGGCCTCTGGATCCCCATCACCGGCGAGGGCTGGGGCCAGCCCGCCCCCGACATCTACGCCAAGCCGCCGCAGGTCGACTTCGGCAGCGTGCTGCTCGGCGAGTCCTCGCAGCCCCAGGACGTGCTCGTGGGCAACTCCGGGCCCGGCCAGCTGACCATCAGCGGCGTGACCCTCAGCGACTGGACCCACTTCGGCCTGGAGCCGGGCGACGTCGGCGGCGGCTCCTTCGGCACGGGCGAGCACGGCTTCCTCACCGTCACCTACACCCCGCAGAGTCAGGGCCCGCACAGCGCGCACGTCCTCATCGAGAGCAACGACGGCGACGAGCCTGCGTTTGCCGTTCCGCTCTTCGGACAGGGCGAGCCCGAGCCCATCGAGGACCCGACGCCCGGCGACGACGACGACAGCACCGAGCCGGCCGACGACGACGACAGCACCCCGCCCGATCCCCCGCCCGCCGGCTTCCCCATCGCCGTCTGCGGTTCCACGATCTTCGCCAACCCGCTCGAGGTCGTGCAGCTCCAGAGCCTGTCCTTCCACACCGGCGGCCTCGCGCAGACCCTGTCGCTGCAGTACCTGTGGACGCTGACGGTGCCGCCCGGTTCGGCCACCCAGCTCTCCGGCCAGACGACCGCGACCCCGAGCACCTCGCCCTACGTCGACATCGTGGGCACCTACACGGGCCACCTGACGGTGACGGACACCGGCGGCACGACGGACACCTGCGACCAGATCATCGAGGTGTTGCCGCAGGAGAACTTCCGCGTCGAGCTGTACTGGGACGAGCAGGACGACCTGGACCTGCACCTGCTGGAGGCCAACGACGGCACCGGCCAGCAGGGCGACACCTGGAGCGACGGCGACTGCCACTTCGGGAACTGCGCGACGCTCGGCCTGGACTGGGGGGTCACCTCGGACATCTACGACAACCCCTACCTCGACCTGGATGACATCTCGGGGCTGGGGCCGGAGAACATCAACATCACGGATCCGGCGCTCGCGCCCTACGACGGCTGGTACCGGGTGATGGTCCACGACTACACCGGCTCGACCGAGGACAACTACGGCGACACCGGCGCGACCCTGCAGATCTACCTGAACCAGGTGTTGGTCCAGACCTACTCCTTCAGCATGAGTGGGGACGGCGACGAGTACTGGGTCGCCCAGATTCACTGGCCTTCGGGCCAGGTGCAGGCCTGCTCGGGGCTCGGCGGCTGCTGAGCGAGCTGCGGATCGCCGCGCGCCCTCACGATCCGCCCCCATCCCGCCGATGAAGGGGGCATGTCTACGCGCACGCATGTCTGGTTGGTCCGCTTGATCCTGCTCGCGGTCTTCGCGATCCCGAGCCTCAACTGCGCGGAGAACGGCTGCGACTGCGCCGACGTGCCCGGCGAGGTTGAGGAGGTCGAGGGCAAGGACGAGAGCACCGGCGAAGGCCTGCCCCCGTTGCCCGATGCCCTGGAGGCGATGCTCGCGCCGCTCGACGCCTGTGAGGGCGGGGTGCTCGCCGCCTTCGGCCGGGACGAGGTCGCGCCGCCGCAGCCCGGGAGCGAGGGCTACCTGCCGCCCCAGGCCGACACGCTGGCTGCCATCGAGGCGTCCGTCGCCGCCATCGCCGAGGGCGAGGCCGTGCTGGCGCGGGCCCTGGTCGCCGTCGTGGGCTACGAGCTCTGCCGCGGTGAGGACGGGGAGGAGGGCACCCTGCTCTGGCGCTCCTCGGTCGTGGGCACCGGCCGCGCGCTCTTCGCCTGGCGGCTGCACGCCCCCGCGCCGCTCGTGGTCGGGGTGCCGCACCCCTGGGACCAGGAGCAGACCCGCGGGGTCGGCGCGCAGCTCTTCCAGTTCGTCCGCGCGCGCGCCCTCATCCAGGCGGGGTCCCACCGCTGCGCCAACGACGCGTCCAGCGGCTGCGACGGGGACGGCTCGGTCTGCGGGGACGGGCCGGCCCGCATCTCGGACATGGCCTACAGCATCGACACCGTCTACCAGGTCGCGCACGAGCTGCTGACGGACGCCTTCGAGGCCGACTGGGTGCTCGCGGTGGACGGCATGGGCGGGCCGGGGGCGAGCCTGGACGACGGCCTGGCCGGCGAGGCGATGCCGGGCTCCGCCGTGGACCGGCTGGCCGATGCCCTCGCGGACGACCTGGCGGACGTGACCTCCTGCAACGCGGGCACCTCGGTGCCGCGCGAGGCCCGCACCTGCGGCGGCGACAACGTCCAGGGGCGCTACATCAACGGCTCCAGCGCGGCTTGCACCGCGGAGCCCGGCGGGGCCGGTGGCCGCTTCGTGCACCTGGCCTTGGGCTCTGAGGTCGGGGCGCCGTCGATCGTGTCGGCCGTGCGCGAGGCGCTGCCCTCGGACTGAGTCAGCGGCGAACGTCGAGGTCGAGCGTCTCGTCGCC
>JAJDAI010000122.1 GCA_029261955.1 Deltaproteobacteria bacterium
ACGAGGAGCCCATCGTGCGCTCCCCGCGCGACGCGGCGCGGGCCTTCCTCGCCTCCGGCCTGGACCACCTCATCTGCGGTCCCTTCCTGGCGAGCCAGCCCGGGTGAGCGGCTTCCAGGACCTGGACTTCGCGCGCTTGCCGCCGGAGTCGATGCTGCAGCGGGCCTCGGATTTCCTGGACGAGCTGAACCGGCGGCGCTCGGTGCGGCACTTCTCGAGCGAGGCCGTGGATCGGGAGGTCCTGCGTCGCTGCGTCGCTGCGGCCAGCACCGCCCCGAGCGGCGCGCACAAGCAGCCCTGGACCTTTGTCCTGGTGACGGACTCGGCGCTCAAGGAGCAGATTCGTGATGCGGCCGAAGAGGAGGAGCGTGCCTTCTACGGAGGGCGGGCGCCCGAGAGCTGGCTCTCCGACCTCGAGCACCTGGGAACGGACGCGCAGAAGCCCTTCCTGGCGGATGCCCCGGCCCTGATCGTCGTCTTCGCCCAGAAGAACGACGGCGAGGGCGGCAAGCACTATTACGTGAACGAGAGCGTCGGCATCGCCTGCGGGATGCTGCTGGCGGCGCTGCACCACGCCGGCCTGGCGACGCTGACGCACACGCCCTCGCCCATGAAGTTCCTGGGGGAGATCCTCGAACGCCCCGCCAACGAGCGGGCCTTCCTGTTGATCCCCGTCGGCTACCCGATCGATGGATGCCAGGTGCCGGTGCTGGAGCGGAAGCCGCTCAGCGAGGTCCTGATCGAGCGCTAGCGAGAGGCTGCGTAGCGCCGGATCGAGACCGCCATGTTCTTCATGTTCGGCGTGATCTGCCGCTCGATCGCGCTCTCGATCTGCCCGCGGAAGGTGCGCGCCAGCAGCTTCGGCACCCCGGGCACGCGCTCGGGGTAGATCGCCAGGTCGATGTTCATCGTCAGCTTCGCGGAGGACTCGTCCACCGGGACCAGGGCCGTCGTGCCGGAGCACTCGAAGGCCTTCGCGCCCACGCGCGGCTCCAACCACCAGCGCGCCGTCATCGTGCTGGTGGTCCAGGACGCGTGGTCCTTCCAGCTGAACAGATCCTGGTTGGCGAAGCGCCGCACGGGGCCGGGGATCTTGCTCATGTCGCCGTACCAGTGGTTCACCAGGTGGACGATCTCGCCCTCCTCGCGCCGGTCGGTGACCTCGATGCGGTCGATGTCGTAGAGGAAGGGCACCAGCGCGGGCATGTCGTCGCGCATGAGGTGAAATGCCTCATCGGCGGACAGGGGAATGGGCTCGGAGACGACGATCTTCATGGCCGGAAGTCTGCCGGCTGGGGGCGGGGTCGTCTACGAGGTGACCGCGTCGAGGTCCGCGCGGAGCTGCGCCGTGGACGTGCCCTGGCGCAGCAGGCCGAAGAGCCCCAGCGGCACGACCCACATCACGACCGAGAAGGTCACGACCAGGGACGCGGCGGTCGCGGCGGACTCGGAGACCCCGAAGGGCGCGAGGGTCAGGACCGTCCCCCCCGGGTGGATGCCGAGGCCGCCGGGCGCGCTCGGGGCGGCGATGGCGAAGGAGCTGACCGCCGTCTGGATCACGGCTCCGCTCGCCATGAGGTCGACGCCGAAGGCCTCGACGCAGATGAGCACCGAGACGGCCTCCAGGACCCAGATGGCCAGGGTCCAGGCCGTCGCTTTCAGGGCGGTGACGGGCTCGCGCAGCACGGTCAGGCCGCTTCGGAAGGTGGTGGCGACGCCCACGACGATGCGCAGGACCTTGCCGACCGGGCCGCCGATCTGGATGGTCTCGGCCGAGGGCGGCAGCCAGCGGGACAGGAGCCAGAGCCCGGCGAGGCCGGCGATGGCGAGGCTGCCGACGATGCGAGCCGAGAGGGTGACCCAGTCGGGCAGGGCCTCGGGCAGCGGCAGCACCCAGACGGCGACGTAGAAGAGGCCGACCAGGGTCGCGGCGTCGAGGAAGCGCTCGAAGAGGATGGTCGCCAGCACGGAGGACAGGGGGACCTTCGCGCGGCGGGAATAGAGGATGGACCGGCCCAGCTCCCCCAGCTTCGCAGGCAGCACGTAGTTGCCGAAGTAGCCGAAGAAGAGCGCGTCGAAGACGAGCCAGCGGCGGGCGCGGTCGGCGGGATCGGGGGGCTCGGGGTGGGGCAGGGCCCGCAGCACGACGGCCCAGCGCGCGGCCTTCATGGACAGCACGACCAGGTGCATCAGCACGGCGATGGCGATGCCCATGGGCGCAGCCGTCGCGAACGCCTCGGCGACCTCACCCAGCTCGACCTTGCGGAAGAGCAGGACGAGGAGCACGGCCGAGATCGAGATTCCGATGAGGAACCGCTTGCGCAACATGCCTCCCAAAAACGGTCGCGAACCCTAGCCGAAAGCAGGGGGGCGGGGGTCTTCCTGGCTGCCTCGCGGGGGCGGGCATCCGGCGGCCCTGGGCTGGGTGAGGGCTTTCGAGGCCGCTCCGAGGTGGTAGAAAATCTGCCACGCCGTCCAAGGACTCGGACGCGGAGAGGGTTTCTCATGATCGACTTCCACCGCCGCTGGTTCCTCCAGCTCACGCTCCTGCTCGCGCTCGCCTTGATGGCCTCGGGCTGCCCGGACGACGCGGACGATGACGACGCCAGCGCGGACGACGACGACGCCACGGCGGACGACGACGACTCCGCGGACGATGACGACGCGACCGCGGACGACGACGACGCGACCGCGGATGACGACGACGCCACTTCGGACGACGACGTCGCCACTTCGGACGACGACGACGCGGTGGATGACGACGACAGCGTGGACGACGACGACAGCGCGGACGACGACGACGCGGTGGACGACGACGACAGCGCGGACGACGACGACGCGGCGGATGACGACGACAGCGCGGACGACGACGACGCGGCGGACGACGACGACAGCGCGGAGTCCTGCGTGGCCGTGCTCGAGCTGGATTGCGAGGTCGAGTACGCCGACAGCGACGCCACGGACGGCAGCGGCAGCCAGGACCTCTTCGATGGCTACAGCTGCAACCCCTACAACTACGCCGGCTCCGAGATCCTCTACAGCTTCACCCCGGACACGACGCAGGACTACACGATCGCGTTGAGCGGGATGACCGAGGACATCGACATCCTCGTGCTGCAGGACTGCGACCCGGACAACTGCCTCGACGACGGCTCCAGCGCGTCGGCCAGCAGCGAGTCGCTGACCCTCGAGCTGACCGAGGCCGTGACCTACACGATCGTGATCGACGGCTACAGCAGCAACCAGAGCGGCTTCGACCTGCTGCTGACCTGCGGCTGCGACGACACCGACGGGGACGGCATCTGCGACCAGGACGACGAGTGCTTCGGCGACGACAGCACCGGCGATGCGGACCTCGACTTCGTCTGCGCGGACGAGGACTGCGACGACAACGACTCGGACTCCTGGCCGGGCGCGCCCGAGCTCTGCGATGGCGCCGACAACGACTGCGACGGCGCGGTGCCGGCGGACGAGCTGGACGGCGACCTCGATGGCGTGTCTCTCTGCGACGGCGACTGCGACGACGCCGACATCGACAACTTCCCCGGCAACAGCGAGCTCTGCGACGGTCAGGACAACGACTGCGACGGCGCCGTGCCGGCCACGGAGACCGACGACGACGGCGACGGACAGGCCGAGTGCGGCGGAGACTGCGACGACGCGGACGCCGCCAACTTCACGGGCAACGCCGAGCTCTGCGACGCCCAGGACAACGACTGCGACGGCGCCCTGGGCGCCAGCGAGCTCGACGACGACGGCGACGGCCAGACCGAGTGCGACGGGGACTGCGACGACGCGGACCCGGTCGCCTACGACGGCGCCCCCGAGCTCTGCGACTCCGTCGACCAGGACTGCGACGGCGCGCCCTACAACGGCTTCCCCGACTACGACGGCGACGGCACCGCGGACTGCGATGACCTCCCCCTCGCGGGCGACCTGGTGATCACCGAGATCCACAACGACCCCGTCGTCGCAGCGGACCCCAGCGGCGAGTGGTTCGAGGTCTACAACGCCTCGGGCGTGGACGTGGATCTGGCCGGCTGGACCATCGAGGACGACTGGGTGGACGCCCACACCATCGCCTCGTCCTTCCCCATCACCGCCGGCAGCTACGCGGTGCTCTGCGCTGAAGGCGATCCCTTGCTCAACGGTGGGGTCGACTGCGACTACACCTACGGCACCAGCTGGTACCTGGGGAACCTCGACGACGAGGTCATGCTCTTCACCGGCCGCTTCCAGGTCGACCGCGTGGCCTACGACGACGGGGTGACCTTCCCGGACCTGCTGGGCATCTCCATGTCCCTGGATCCCGCCGCCGTGGACTCGGTGTCCAACGACGACGGGGCGCAGTGGTGCGCGAGCCGCACGCCCTACGGCGACGGCGATCTGGGCACGCCCGGCGACGTCAACCTGAACTGCAGCGTGGTGCCCGCCGACGAGGACTTCGTCTTCACCGGCACCTACACCGAGTGGGTCGTGCCGGCGGGCGTCACCTCCGTGAACGTCGAGACCTGGGGCGCGCGCGGCGGCGACGGCGAGGCGGGCTACCTGGGCGGCCTCGGCGGCTACGCGACGGCGGACGTCGTGGTGGTGCCCGGCGAGACCCTGCGCATCTACGTGGGCGGCGCGGGCGCCGACCGGGTCGAAGACACGACGGCCGGCGGCTTCCACGGCGGCGGCTCGTCCAACGAGTACTGCTGCGATGGCGGCTCCGGCGCCGGCGGCTCCGGCGGCGGCGCCACCGACCTGCGGCGCGCCCCCTACGACCTGGCGGATCGCCTGGTGGTGGCCGGCGGCGGCGGCGGCGCGGGCTGGGACGACCTGCAGGCCTGGGGCGGCGACGGCGGTGGACTCATCGGGGACGCCGGAAACAGCACCAACCCCTCCTCCTACACCGCGGGCGGCGGCGGCACGCAGAACGCGGGCGGCTCGGC
>JAJDAI010001211.1 GCA_029261955.1 Deltaproteobacteria bacterium
CGGTTCGGCGGCTGGCTCGAGTGGTCGATGCGGCCCACCAGCATGGGCCTGCGCCTGTGCTCCCTGGCTGAGCACGCGGGCTCCGCGCTCGCCCTGTTCGCGGATGCGCTGCGCGGGCCGCGTCTGCTGCGCGGGGAGCTGGACGCGGAGCGGCGAGACCTCAAGTCGGAGCTGCGTGGGGACCTGGCCGAGCCGCACGCCGCGTCGCAGCAGCGGATGCAGGAGCTGCTGTTCCCAGGACACCCCTGGTCCCTGGCCGCGCGGGCCTCTGCCAAGGGCCTCGACGCCTGCGATCGGGACACGGTCGCCGCCGCCTGGCCCGAGCTCATCGACGGACGTCGAGCCGTCGTCGCGGTCGCGGGCGACGTGGACCCGGACGCCGCCCTCGATGCCCTCCAGGAGGCGCTGCTCCAGCTCCCCGCGGCCGCGGCCCCGCCCCTGCCCGAGCCCGCACCGGTGCCCGAGCCGGGCTCCCACAGCCTGAGGTTGAACACCGAGCTGGCCTGGTGGACCGCGGGCTGGCGTCTGCCGCCCCGGGCGCCAGACGCGCCCCCCATCGGCCACCTGCTCGCGACCCTGCTGGAGGGCCAATCAGGTCCACTCTTCGGGGCCCTGCGCGATGATCGGGGCCTCGTCTACGACCTGCAGATCTGCGGCTTCGACGAGCCGGAGGGCGGTTGGATCGGCGTGCAGTTCGGCACCGAGCCCCGCCGGATGAAGGAGGCGCGAGACGTGACGCGAGACGTGCTCGCCAGCCAGGCCGAGCGCCCCATCGACGAACGCTTGCTGCGCGGCGCGAAGCGCACGATCCTCGCAGCGGAGGCCGAGGGTTTGTCGAGCGTGGAGAGTCGGGCGCAGGCGCGCTGCCTGGACGAGCTGGCGGGTGCGGGTTGGGCCGCAGCCGAGCACTTCGGCGCGCGCCTGGACGCCATCGACGACACCTTCCTGCGCGGCTGGGCCGGCGAACACCTCGACCCGGATTCGGCGCTCGAGGTCAGCGTGCGGCCGAAGAGGGCGCGATGAAGACCGTCTGGCTCGCCCTGCTCCTGGCCCTCGCGCTGCCCGCGGCGTCCTGGGCTGCGGACGACGGGCTGGCGGAGCAGGCCCAGGACTCCTTCTTCCGGGGGGTCGGCCTGCTCGAAGCCGGCGATCCGACCGCCGCGCTCGCCGCCTTCGACGAGGCCGCCTCCCTCCAACCGGAGCTCCGCCGGGCCTACTACTACGGCGCGCGGGCGCTGCTCCAGCTGGGCCGCATCGACGAGGCCCAGGCTCGCCTCGACGCCTACCGCGCCTTCCCCCTGCCCGACGCGGAGCTGCTCCAGGCCGACGAGCTGGCCGCGGAGCTCGCGGCCGGAGCCCCCGTGCCCCCGGAGCCCGAACCCGAACCGGAGCCCCAGCCCCCGACGAAGCGCGACCCGGCCGAGCACGCCGCCGAGCTGCTCGCCCAGGCGGACGCCGAGCTGAAGTCCGACGACTGCGAGCGCGCGCTGCGGAGCACCCAGGACGCCCTGCGCCTCGCGCCGGGCACGCCTCAGGCCTTCCTGCTGCGCGGGCTCGCGCTGGAGTGCCTCGGCCAGCTGGAGCGCGCCCGCTCGGTCCTGCTCACCTACCAGGAGCTGCGCGCCGGCCTCCCGACGGACGCCGTAGCCACCTCGGCCCTGCTGCGCATCGAGACGCAGCTCGCCCCGAAGGCGGAGCCCGAGCAGCCGAAGGGCATCGGAAGCGACCCCCGGATCCTCGGCGTGCTCGACGAGCGCTGGGGCGACCCGCCCGACCGCCGACGGGCTACCCGGTCGATCTCCCCGGAGGTCGGTCCCCTGCGCACGGCGCGGCTGAGGGAGGAGATCGCGGGCTCGCGGGTGACCGGGGACCGCGCCTGGATCCACCAGGACGATGGACTCGTCTGGAGCCGCCTGCGTGTGACGGGCCGGGTCGGCAGCGAGAGCGCCAGCTGGTTCGCCGACGCCTTCGCTGCCGTGATGGAGCAGGTCGCCGCGGAGTCCGGCGAGCCTGGCCAGCTGACCCGCGACGCCGACCCCGGCCGCGCCCTCGATGGCATCGAGCGCTACGAGGCCGGGTGGAGCGACTCCGACGGGGACTGGCTCGTGCTCCGCCTGGGGCGCTGCGTCTCCGATGGGCGACGGGACCAGGCCGTGGCGGAGAACGTGCCCTGCCTCGAGCTGGAAGGCGCCTCGGGCAGCTGGAGCCCGCCGGAGCGCCGGCACGCCTCGCCGGACGCCCTCGCGGCTCGACGCGCGCGAAGCCCGGGGGTCCGGGGCTTCGACTTCAGCGCGGTGCTCGGAGGCGGCGCCGGCGTCGGCTTCCTGATCGTGCCGTCCACGGCCGAGCTGCTGGTCGCGCCCGAAGCGGGGGCTGATCTGCTGATCCGCTTCGCGTTCGGGGCCTTCGTCACCGGCGTGAGCTGGTCACCGTCCGTCGGCGGCTACGCCAGCTTCACGACCAGCGACGGCCCCTTCTTCGACAGCCGCATGACGGCCTACGTGGGCGTGCGGGCCGGCCACCGCCAGCCGCGCTCGCTGGACATCATGCTCGGCTTCGGGCTGCTGCCGCTGGTCTCCTCGTTCGGAGCCGCCGCCGCGCCGACCTTCAGCTTCCGACTCGTCGAGCAGTTCCGCACAACGCAGCTCGGGCGCTTCTTCGTGTCCTTCGAGCCTTGGGTGATGATCGATCAAGACGCGGTGCGCATCGTGCCGCTGCGCTTCACGGTGGGCGGCGGGCTGGGTACGAAGGACCGCCTGAACCGCGGGGCCGAGATCGATCCGCCGCGCTACGGGGGTCAGTAGACCTTGACGCGGTGGGGGGTCGACCGGCTCCCCGAGAAGACGTTGCGGGGCTGCGTCTCGGCGTGGGTCGCGACGATCCAGTACTCGACCCCGGCCGCCAGATCGTCCACCACCGGGAACGAGCCGGCCCAGACGCCTCCGCCTTGAGGCTCGAGCTCCAGCCGGCGGTAGGGCCCGCCGGCGGGGCCGAAGCGCACGACGATGCGGGTGTCCGCGGGGCCGTCGATCGACACCTCGAGGCGCACCGGGGTGCCGAGGATCGCGCGGGACACCGGGCTGTGCTTGAGCTGGAGGCCGATGGGCGGCGGCCCCTCGTGGCGCTCGAGGTCGTCGCTCCTGCGCGCGTCCTCCGGCCGGGGCGTCGGGACGTCCGGATCGCCCACCGCCGCGCCGCTGCCG
>JAJDAI010001212.1 GCA_029261955.1 Deltaproteobacteria bacterium
ATGACCGCCGCGCAGGGCCACGTGCCCTACACGAAGGGTCAGTACGTGCCGCTGGAGCCGCTCAGCAAGGGCGACATGGAGGCCCTGGCCACGGACGCGGGCTGCAGCCCCGAAGAGGTCCGGCCGGTGCTGGGGCTCAAGCCCAGCTGATCAATCGAAGGGGTTGTCGCTCTTCGGCGGCGCGAGGGACGCGACCGTGCGGCCCTGCCGCGCGAGCCGGTTCTGGGTCGTGACGCCGCCCGACCGCGCCGTGTTCGGCTGGCCCGTCGCGGCGATCGCGGCGAGCTGCTCGGTCAGCCAGCTCCGAAAGCCCGGCGCGCGGATGAAGTGCGGCCCGCTGACCTGCACCTCGGCCCAGAAGTCAGGTCCGTCGCTGCGGGTGATGATGAAGACCAGGACATCGAGGCGCTGGTCCAGCGCTTCGTAGCTGGCGGTCCAGGTGGCGCCCCCGGGCAGGGGCTGCGGCTCGGCGACGCCCCAGTCGGGGCCAGGGGGCTGACTCATGGACGCAGCCTATCGCGGGCCGCGCGGGTCTGCGCAGGTCTGCGGCGGCGCTGGATCCAGTAGCCTGTGCGGGTGCCTGAACTTCGCTTCTGCCCCGAAGGCGGCTGGGTCGTCGCCGAGAACCCGGTCCCCACCGATCCGTCCGACGTCTGGAGCTCCGAGGCGGGCGACGTCTTCGGCTGCAACCGGCTGGTCTGCGGGGGGTGTGGCGGAGCGGTTCGACAGGCTCCGAACCTGAGCCACAGCCGCGGCATCAAGAAGCACCTGGGCACCCTCGCAGAGACCGAGGACTGGTCCACGCTCCCCTTCCTGGAGCCCGGCTACGGCTCACGGCTCTACGCATGCAGCTGCAGGACGCACGTCGCCCACACCCGGCAGCTCTGCGACGACGACGACTTCGACTCCATGACCGACGTGGCCCTGCCCTGGCGCTGCGCGGGGCACCCGGTGCCCGCGTTGCCCCTGGAGCTGGAGGGGTTGACGGTCGACGCCTCGACCGACCTGGAGGCGCTGGTGGCGCGGGTCATGGACGGCTGGACCCCGGAGGGGGCCACTGCGCTCTGGCGAGGCATCCCGGCGACCTGGCTGGGGCGGCTCTACACCCGGCTCTCAGGGCTGCCGCAGGCCGAAGTCGTGGCGCGAGCCGTGGCGCAGCACCTGGGCGACGCCGAGGAGGAGCACGTCGGCGCGGCGCTCTTCTTCTTCCGCTGGTTCCCCGACGCCCCCGACGGGGAGTCCGTGCTGGACCTGGCCGACGCGGCCGGCGCGAGCACCCCCTTCCACTACCCCTCCTGGAGCGAGGGCGCGCACGAGATCCCCGCGCACGCCCTGGCCGCCCGGCTGGTGCAGACCCCGCACGCCGAGCGCCGAGCCGTGCTGCACCTGCGCGGCGCGGTGCAGGAGGCCGAAGTCGAGGTCGAGCCCACGCTCATCCGCGCCCTCGCGGTGCACGACGGGGAGTGGCTCGCGCGCTCAGCCGCAAGCGTCGCCCGCGACGCGGAGGGCGCCCTCAAGATCCTCTACGCCCTGCGCGACACCGAGCAGGACGAGCTGGTGGTGGTCGCCGGCGTCGCGCTGGCGGAGGACCCGCTCCTTCGCGAGGCCCTGCTGTCCTTCCTCGACAACGCCTTCCACCGCGACCGCCCCTTCGTCCCCGTGCTGCTCCAAGCCCTGGGATGAGCTGGGAGCAGGCCCTGGAGCGGATCGGCGACGATCCCGACGCGGCCCTCGAGGCCCTCGACGACGCTGCCCGCGGTGGCGACGCCGGCGCGGCCCTGGCGCTGGGCGCCCTGCTCATCGAGTCGGGAGCGGACGAGGACGGCGGCATCTACTGGCTCGCCGCGGCGTCGCAGGCCTGCGAACCCGGGGCGCGGCAGCTGCTCGCGCGCGCGGTCATCCAGGGCCGCGGATCGGGCCGCACCCACCCCCGCGAAGCCATCCGCCTGCTGCTCGCGGCAGCCCGGGACGGCGAGGACGGCGCCATCCGCGACGTCGTCGAGCTGGCCTACGCGCTCGACCCCGCCCTGCTCTTCGACGCCGCCCTCGGCCTGTCCACCGAGGCGCCGCTGCTGCGCGCCGCGTTCCAGGAGGCAGTCGAAGACATCGCCCCCGGCTGGTTCGCCACCCACGGCGCCGACCTGCTCATCGCCTTGGGCTGATCCAAGAAAATGCACGCCCCGGTGCCTGACACCGGGGCGTGCATCTCTCACGAGAATTCAGGTCTCACATGGCCATGGGCGCGCCCCAGAAGCCCCAGTTGCACTGGCTGTTCGGGGAGATCCAGCCGGTGTACTCGGAGCCGGGGTCACTCAGCGTCGTGGCCTGGATGCCGAAGTCGCTGACCACGAAGACCACGTCGTCCATGAAGATCGTGCGGCGGACCTGGTTGCACCACTGGGCGTCCTCCCAGACCTCGAAGCCACCGAACTCGTAGAGCCACGCGCCGTGGTCGATCTCGGCCAGGGGCACCAGCGGGTCGGGGGCCTCGACGTCGACGTCGAACAGGGCGAGGGCGGAGTCGGGCCACTCGTCGCTGCCGTCCCAGCGCTGCACCGGGATGCTCAGCACGCCGTAGGGCTCGTAGAAGGTGAAGGCGTGGTGGTTGTACTGCGCCTCGGACCAGCCCATGCCGGGCACGACCTCGCGGTCGGCCAGCAGCGGGTCGCTGAAGTCGCTGATGTCGAAGAGCGAGATCTGCAGCCCCTCCCAGGAGAAGCCGTCGACCGACACCTCTTCGCCCACGGCCAGCAGGTGGTCGTCGCCGAGCGGGTGCAGGTAGTTGCTGAAGCCGGTGACCTCGAGCTCGCCCATGATTCGCGGGTCGCGCGGGTCCGAGAGGTCGAAGGTGAAGAGCGGGTCGATGCGCTCGAAGGTGACGACGTAGCCGCGCTCGCCCTCGAAGCGGGCGGAGAAGATGGTCTCGCCGGGCGCGATGTCGGTGACCGCGCCGACGGGGTCGAGGCGCGTGCCCTCCTGGCCCATCACGTAGACGCCGCTGCTGACCGTGTCGGCGTTCCAGTCGGTGGTCGCGACGCGCAGGAAGCCGTCGTGCTCACCCATGCTGAACTGGTTGAGCAGCGTGCCGGGGATGAGGCCCGACGCGGTGTAGACGGGGCCGTCCTCGCCCAGGTTGAACTTGTGCACGCGGCTGTCGACCGAGCCGTCGAAGCTGCGGAAGGGGCCGTTGTCCCACTCCGCCATGGCGAAGTAGAGGGTGTCGGCGGTGGAGTAGACGGTGTCGGCGCGGGCGAGCAGGCCGATGCTGTCCAGCGAGGTGTCGTCGTCGAGGTCGAGGCTCAGCACGGAGGTGAACTGGAGGTCCGTGCGGTTGACCGGCCGGTAGACGTCGGTGCAGCGGGTCAGGTTGCCCGTGCTCACGTGCCAGCTGTCACCGGAGAGGCGGTGGTCGGAGAAGTCCGGGATCCAGTCCCGCGCGCCGAGCTTGCTGAGGGCGTTCCGCTGCACGGCGCGCCAGTCGGCAAACTCGTTGTCGGACCAGACCTGGTAGCGGTCCTGGAGGTAGTCGGTCAGCACGACGTGGACGGTGTTGCCCACGCGGCGCGAGGTGCGCAGCGTTCCCTGCACGTAGAGCTCGCGGGTGAGGACGGGCGCGGCGCGGTCGGTGACGTCCAGGAAGGTCAGCTTGGTGATGGGGTCCCACTCCTGGTCGGAGACGGTCAGGCCGCCGCCGCCGGACTCGGGCGACAGGCTCTGGCCGTTCCAGATCTGGCTGAAGACGACGACCCGATCCTCGCCGTCGAAGTAGAGCGAGCCGGGCTGGCCTTCGAGCAGGGTGCGGCTGAGGTGGCCCAGCTCCTTGACGGGGCGGGCCTCGAGGATGTTCAGGCCGCCGTTGTCGAGCATGTAGATGTGCCGGCCGTCGTTCTTGACGAAGTCGGCCTCGTCGACGCCGTCGACCTGCACGTTGGTGCTGGAGTAGCTGTTGGCGCCCTGGGGCTCCGCTGGCGGGACGCCGCCCGCGCTGTCGTTGGTCGCGACGGTGGCGCGCTCGGCGCCGCCCAAGCCGCCGACCTCATCGAAATAGAGGCCCGGGGGAGAGACGTAGTCGATCTCCTTGCGGGCGGAGGCCGTGAGCCAGGTGTCGAGCTCGTCGCAGTTCTCGAAGGTCGCCAGCTCGGGAGCCTCTTCGCTCGCGCAGCCTGCCATCAGGGACAGGGCGACGGCGGGGACGGCCAGGGCGTGCAGGGGGAAACGCATCATGGGGGGCTCCGGGTTGCTGCCCACACACAAGGCAAGCAGCGTGCCAGGGCCGGGCGGGCTCCGATCTGCCCGGATCGGGCTAGCATGCGCCGCTGATGCCGTTTGTGTCCTTCGCGTTGCCTCTTTTCAAGCCCCGTCGCTGGGACGCGGTGGCGCTCGGAGTTCTGATCGTCGTCATGTTCTTGCTCGACCGGGGCCTGGGTCTGCAGCTCGCCGACAGCCTCAGCGTGGAGCGCGGGCTCACCCTCTCGCAGCCCTGGCGCCTGCTCGGCTACGCGCTCATCCAGCCCAACGCCTGGAACGTCGTGGGGGTCGCGGTCGCGGTGCCGGTGGGCTTGACCATGGCCACGCGCACCTGCGGCAGCGTCGCGGGCTGGGTCGGTGTGGTGGGCGGCACCTTGATCGGGGCGCTGCTCGCACACTTTTTCGGGGGCGAAGCGGGGCGGCTGACCGGCGCAGCGGCGCTGCTCTACACCTCCCTCGGCATGGGCGCCGTGGCCTGGTTCCGCGTCCGCGACGAGCTGACCTACCGCGGCCGCGTGGACTGGGTGGTCGGCTTCGGCACGCTCGCGCTGGTGGCGCTGGCGCTGGTCTTCCCGCTGGTCCGCCAGCTCGCGTTTCGGCCGGAGTACGCGGTCACGACCGTCTTCGGCGCCCTGCTGATGACCTTCTGGCCCCGGCATTGGGAATCGGTCATGCGCTGAGCGGCGCTCAGGGGAAGATGTTCCCCGGGGCCATGATCCCCTCGGGATCGAAGACCGACTTCACCGCCCGCATCGTCGCCAGGTCGAGCTCGTTGAAGCGGTACTTCACGAACGGCAGCTTCACCTTCCCGATGCCGTGCTCCGCGGTGATGGTGCCGCCCACCTCGCAGGCTGCGGCGCACATGCGGTGAACGACGGCCTCGGCGCGCTCGAACTCGGCGTGGTCGCGCACGATCAGGTTGTAGTGGGGGTGGCCGTTGCCCACGTGGCCGTAGCGGAGCGAGCGGTCGATGCGGGCCTCCGCGAGCCAGCCGTCGAAGGTCTCGACGAGGCCCGGCAGCTGCTCGAAGGGCACCGCCCAGTCGGTGGAGATCTTTCTGCCGCCCGCGTGCGCGTGTGAGCGCCCCTCCTCGTTGAGGGTCGCCGGCACGGCGTGACGGAGCAGCCGGAGCTCGTCCTGGCGGGCGCGGTCGGTGGCGACGACGGTGTCGTCGGGCATCGAGCCGGAGCTCTCCTCCAGCAGGGCCCACCAGGCTTCGAAGACGGGCTCCTCGCCGCCGATCTGGTGCTCCTGCTCGAAGAAGATGGAGGCGCCCGCCGCGGCGGGCATCGCGACCCCGCTCCCCTGCGCGCGCATGATCTCCAGGCAGCCCGCGTCCAGCAGCTCCAGGCAGCGGGGGCGCACGCCGGTCCCTTTGCGGTCCTGCTCGCGGGCGAGGCCCACGAAGGCCAGGGCGGAGG
>JAJDAI010001213.1 GCA_029261955.1 Deltaproteobacteria bacterium
CGCAGGCTTCTGCCAAGGAACCCGCAGGGTTCCCCCTGACCCCCACTGATGTCCTGACCCCCACGGTGGGAGCAGAAGACGCAGGCTTCTGCCAAGGAACCCGCAGGGTTCCCCCTGGCCCCTGTGGCAGCTCAGCCCGGCAACCAGCCGAAGCCGAGCTCCGTCCAGGTGTGGTCGGGCAGGACGCAGGTGCCGCCCTCGCCCTCGACGGTCACGCCGGTGATCGAGACCGAGGCGGACCACCACCAAGCGTCGTTGTACTCGGTGACCGTGAGCAGGGCGCTGCCGCTGGTGGCTGCGAGGTCGTCCAGGACGACGGGCTCCTCCTCGATGACGTCGGTGCAGTCGTAGGCGAAGAGGTTGGCGCCGGACTGGAGAGTCAGCGCGCCGGGCACGCCGTTCTTGGGCACGGGGTCGCCAGCGAAGACGAGGGCGTAGGTGTTGTCCAGAGCCGGCTCGGGGGCCTGGTTCAGGTCGAAGTTCAGCGCGATGCGCACCGACTCGTCCGCGGGGCCCACGGAGAGGAAGGCGCTGGCGCAGCTGTACTGGATGGTCCAGGTGTCGATCGCGGCGAGCGCGGCCTCCAGCTCGGCCGGGCAGCCCTCGACGCTGTCGTCGTCGTCCGCCGTGGCGTCGTCGTCGTCGGACGAGTCGTCGTCGTCGTCGGACGAGTCATCGTCGTCAGCCGAGTCGTCGTCGTCGGTTCCGGCCCTTGGGCAGGCGGCCAGGAGGAGGGCGAGCAGGAGCAGGAGGGTGCGCATGGCCCCCCTTCTAGCGAAGGCCGTGCCGTCGGGACGTGCCGATGCCGACCCAAGCCCCCGCTCAGGGGCCGACGTCGAGCTCCATGGTGAAGCTGACGGTCTCGTAGCCCGAGCCGCCGATGTTCAACACGAAGAACGCGTTCCCGACGTACTCGCCTTGCAGCGTCGCGCCGCCGTTGGGGTTCGTGGCCGGGTTGCGGGCGAGGCTCCAGCCGGCCAGGAAGTCCGAGTTGGGCGCGATGGGGTTCACGACCGCGGAGAGCCCCCCGCTGCTGGCCAGGCTGTTCGCGGGCGACGAATCCAGAAAGGCCGCGTGCGTGTAGTCCAGCCCGGCCCCGCTCCAGGTCGCCTCGAGGCCTGCCGCCGTGTTGTCGTTGCCCGGATCGACCGTCAGATCCAGGCCGAGCAGCGCGTGGCTGTTGGCATCGATGAAGCCGAGCGGCGTGGCGAAGTCGCCGTAGGCCCCGGAGTCGACGAGGGCGGCGCCGACGTTTTCTCCCAGCGCATCGAGCGCCGACACGTCGCAGTGGTCGGGGTTCGAGCCGGGGTTGCTGACGTCGTTGAAGCTCACGAAGTCGATGCGCCCGGTGCAGGCAGAGCAGCCGCTCAGCACGCCGAACCCGTGAGTGACGACGGCCGTGAACTCGATCCTCTGCTCGCAGAATGGGATCCCCGCGCCGAGGTCCTCCCAGTAGGTGACGACGTAGGTGCCGTCGGCCAGAGCCGGGCCCGAGGTCGCGTCGTCGTCGTCGCCGGTGACGTCGTCGTCGTCTGCCGCGTCGTCGTCGTCCCCGGTCACGTCGTCGTCGTCCGCCGCGTCGTCGTCGTCCCCGGTCACGTCGTCGTCGTCCGCCGCGTCGTCGTCGTCCGCCGCGTCGTCGTCGTCGACGTCGTCGTCGTCGCCCGTCGTCACGTCGTCGTCGTCCGCCGCGTCATCGTCGTCCGCCGCGTCGTCGTCGTCCGCCGCGTCGTCGTCGTCCACGGCCGAGTCGTCGTCGTCGTCGTCCCCACCCCCGCCGGTGCGGCGGGTGGAGCAGGCCGCCAGAGAACTGGCGAGCAGGAGCAGGAACAGGAGCTTGGTCAAGCGAGCGATGGACAGGGTCATGGGGTCTCCGAAGCGCGGAATGGTATCGCAGCGCCGCAGGATCGGTGAACGGAGACCGATCCTGCAGCGGAACACGCACGACAGCGCGCCCTCGTGCAGGGTCTGGTCAGCCCGCCGCTCACCCAGGTCAGTGAGCGTGGGTCCCGTGATCCCCCTCGGGCCCGTTCTCGTCGTGGCCGCAGGTGGAGGGAAAGCGCTCCCCGTCGGCGGTCACGGCCCACTTCCAGATCGGAACGCGGTGCTTGAGCGACGAGATGAACCAGGCCATCGCCTCCAGCCCCTCGACCCGATGACAGGACCAGACGACCACGCGGAGCGAGGCCTCACCGACCCCGACCCGGCCGATGCGGTGCCAGCAGACGAGCTGATCGATTGGGAAGCGCTCCACGGTGTCGAGCGCCACGCGCTCCAGCTCCTTCTCGGCCAGACCCTCGTAGCGCTCGTACTCCAGGGCGACGATGGGGCGGCCCTCCTCCTCGTCACGGACGCGGCCGTGGAAGAGGAGCTCGGCGCCCAACTTCACGCGCGAGTCGTCGGGCTCCAGGGGCGGCAGGGGGTCTTCGGTGATGCGGGTGTCGACCCGGGGATCGGTTGCTGCGGTCATGCTCTAGCCTCCCTGCATTGGCGGCATGAAGACGACCTCGTCGCCTGCCTGCAGCACCGCGGAGCGTTCCGCGAATTCCTGGTTGACGGCCACCCGCATCGGCAGCGCTCTCACGTGCTCGGGCAGCCGGCTCCTCAGGTCCGCCTCGGCGTCCCCAGCGGTCGAGCCCAGGGGCAGCTCGATCGGGAGCAGGTGGCTGCCGATGTGGTGGCGCACCTGCGAGAAGCAGACGAGGGTCACGGTGATCATCTCAGCCATCGCTGGCCTCCTTTGCGGCCATCCCTAGCCGCCAATCTGGGTCATGGAGCGCCTGCCCGAGCCATCCGCCTGGGGCAGGGCGCGCTGGGCCTCCCAGCCGTCCCGGGGCTTGCCCCACATCGCGCCGCGGATGGCCGCCTCGACCTCAGCATCGCTGCCGGGGCCGCGCAGCAGGGCGCGCAGGTCGATCTCGGCGTCGGAGAAGAGGCAGTGGCGCACCTTGCCGTCGGCCGTGAGCCGGATGCGGTCGCAGGTCGCGCAGATGTCGCGGGAGTAGGCGGGGATGACGGCCATGCGGCCGGCGCTGTCGTCGAAGCCGTAGGAGTGGTGCTCGGTGGATGAGCCCCGGATCTCACGCAGGCCGGGCACGGCGGCGTGCAGCGCCTCGACCACGTGGGCCGCGCTCATGAAGCGCCCGGTCTTCCACACCTGCTCGGAGTCGAAGGGCATCAGCTCGATGAAGCGGATCGTGATGGGCAGGCGGCGGGCCAGCGCGGCGAAGGCCGGGAGCTCCTGCTCGGTGAGCCCTCGCATCGCCACCGCGTTCACCTTCACCGACTCGAAGCCGAGCTCGACCGCGAGGTCGATGGCCGCCAGCGTGCGCTCGAAGCCGCTGCGGCGCGCGATCTCGGCGAAGCGCTGCGGGTCCAGGGTGTCCAGGCTGATGTTGACGCCGCGCAGCCCGGCCTGCTTGAGGGCGGCCGCCTTGGACGCGAAGGCCACGCCGTTGGTCGTCAGGTGCACCGACTGCACGCCCGGTGTCCCGGCGATGCCGGCCACCAGCTCCACGAGGTCGGGCCTCAGCAGGGGCTCGCCTCCCGTGAGGCGGACCTTGGTGACGCCGAGCCCCGCCGCCACCGCCACCACGCGGAGGATCTCCGGCGTGCTCAGCAGCTCGGCGCCCTCCTTGAAGCGGAGCCCGCTGTCGGGCTGGCAGTAGACGCAGCGGAGGTTGCAGCGCTCCGCGACGGCGATGCGCAAGTAGTGGAATTCGCGGCCGAAAGCGTCGCGCAGGGGGCCCGATGTCGGCGCCGTCCCGGCCCGCGCGGGCACCGGGTTCAGCGGCTCGGAGATCAGGGCGCAGTCGGCGGACACGCGAGGCATCTAGCACGGAGAGCGGAAGCGCCCCAGGGGGACCCCGGAGTGTGGAACGCGGCCTTGCGCTCCTTTCCCCGGCGGGGACCCGAAGCTGTCGCATGTCACAACTGACCCGGACCGCCAGGCGCATCCTTCCCGCCGTGACCTACCCGCTCCCCCGTCTCCGAGCCCTCGGACTGACGCTGGTGCTGGGCCTGATTCCCTTGCTGAGCACGTGCGCCAGCGAGACCGACGACCCGGTCGCAGCCCAAGCGATCCAGGAGCCTCCGCCCACCTCGACCTTCGTGCTCGGCACGGTCTGGTCGCCTGCTGCGGGCTGGGAGCGCACCCGGAAGTTCCTCGAGTGCATCGAGGCCGAGACCGGCGCGCCGGTGAAGCTGCTGCAGCGCGAGACCTACGACGAGGCGAACGCGCTGCTCGCAGGCGGGACGGGCGACTTCGGCCTGATCTGCTCAGGCGCGACCGTGGACGCCGCCCTGCACGACGACTTCGTGGCCGCCTGGCGGCTCGCGTCAACGGAGGACGGGGACAAGTACCGCGCCACGGTGATCGTGCGCGCCGACGACCCGGCCCAGAGCCTCGAGGACCTGCGGAACTCCACCTTCGCCTGGGTCGATCCCAACTCCCTGACCGGCTACCACGCGCTCCGGGCCGAGCTGCGCGGCAAGGGCGAAGACCCGGGGCGCTACTTCGGCGAGGTGCGCTTCACCTTCTCGCACGACCGCTCCATCGAGGCCGTGCTCTCCGGCGTCGTGCGCGCCGCGGTCGTGGACGAGGTCGTCG
>JAJDAI010001214.1 GCA_029261955.1 Deltaproteobacteria bacterium
ACCACGAGCTTCAGGGCCGCCTCCACCACCTCGTTGCCGCGGGCGTTGCCGCAGCGGAAGACGAGCGTCTGCTTCCCGTGGTGCTGGTGCACGACGACGGGCTCGGAGAAGAGCACCGACGAGGTGGGCCGCGACACCTTCGCGAAGAGCAGCCCGGTCAGCAGCGCGGCGCCCATCACCCCAACGAAGGCCTCGACGATCATCACCGTGTGCCCGAAGTCGCTGGCCGGGCTCATGCCGCCGTAGCCGATGGTCGACATCGTCTGGACGGAGAAGGAGAAGGCGTGAAGGAAGGAGTCGGCCTCGGTGCCGCTGATCGAGCCGGGCTCGAGCATGTAGATGGCCGCGAAGGTCAGGTTGCCGAAGATGTAGGCCACCACCGCCACCGTCATGAAGCGCAGCCAGGTCCCCTCCATCAGGTGGAAGTACATGTCCCGGCGCAGCTCGTTCGGGGCGCCCGTGCGCACGATGTCGCCGATGTTGCGCGGTGCGTTGGGCCGCCCGGCCGCGGGTGAGCCGGGAGCGGGCTCCTTCGGCTCGACCGGCTCCTCCTCAGGCTTCCACTGCAGGTACTGCTCGTGGTGGGCCTCCTCCTCGTCCATGCCCATCGGCGCCATGCTCAGGTCGAAGACCACCTGGACCACGCAGGCCGCGGCGATCAGCACCAGGAAGGCCCAGGCGGGCATGAAGGCGCCGGTCGGCGCGAGCAGCAGGACCAGCAGGCCCGAGACCAGGCGCATCATCACCCGCGAGCGATCGCTGAGCTCGGCCTGCCGCCGCTCGGTGACGTGGTCGATGGCCGCCACCGACAGCAGGGCCAGCGCGAGGCTGCCCGCGAGCAGCCAGCGGTAGGACTCGTAGGCCGGCTCGTGCGTGGGCTGGAAGATGATCTTCTTCACGCCGACGGCCATGCCGGTGATCGCGACGGTCAGCGGGTAGTGGGCGTAGACCCAGATGAAGGGGCCGCTGCGCACGGGCTTGATGCGCGAGCCGGCGACGTCGTCGAAGTAGATCCACCAGACGGCGACGATGATCAGCACCGCGACCATCGCCATCTCGGTGGGGTGCTGCGCCCCGGTCTCCATCGCCGCGCCCGCGGCGCGGTGCGCGGTGTCGAGCAGCAGCGATGCCTTGCTGGTGGCGGCCGCCGCGAGGTCCTCCTGGTACGCCACGATGGACGCCAGGATCTTCACGAAGGACTCGCCCAGCACGATGATCGTCAGCAGCCCGTAGCGCTCCGTCATGTGCGGCAGATCGATGGGCGCGCGCTGCACGACCCGCTGGGTCCCGCGCGCGAAGGGCACGATCAGATCGACGGCCATCGCCGCCCCGCAGACCAGGTAGGTCCAGGGCCAACCGACGAACAGCGCCGCCGCCCACAGCACCGCGCCCAGGCCGAAGCCCTTGACGAAGATGCCGGTGAAGTCCCGGGATTCCGGGTCCTGGATCCAGGTCCGCGCGTACATTCCGATGAGCAGCAGCCGCACGATGACGTAGGCCGCGATGAAGTTCCGCGGGTTGCCGTCGAAGACCTGGTGCACCGAGATGGCCATCGTGCCGATGCCGGCCATCTGGGCGAAGACCAGGCCGCGGTGCAGGAAGTCGTCGACGAAGAAGCGGTTGCTGTAGAAGGTGAAGCCGGTCCAGGTCCACCACAGCGGCAGGAAGAGCGCGCCGAAGGCGATGAAGCCGGCCACGTTCACGTTGTGTGACAGCGCGTCACCCAGCTGGATGATCGTCGCGACGTAGATCAGGTCGTAGAACAGCTCCAACCAGGCCACGCGACGGTGCTTGCCGTCCTCGGGCGTGTGGAGCTTCGGGGCGTGAATCCAGCGGTTCTGCAGGGCCATGGCGCGGAGACTAGCGGCGGCTTGGGCCCGGGGCGATCAGCCCGAACGGGCAGGTGAGGGGCCGAGCCGGACGTGGCATGGACTAGCATCGCGGCGTGCGTGCACTGGTTCTGCTCCTGATCGGCCTGCTGGCCTGCTCCCCCGACCGGTCTCGACCGGGCGGTGACGACGACGACGCGGCGGACGACGACGACGCGGCGGATGACGACGACGCGGTGGACGACGACGACGCGGCGGACGACGACGACGCGGCGGACGACGACGACGCGGCGGACGACGACGACGCGGTGGACGACGACGACGCGGTGGACGACGACGATCCCGCGGACGACGACGACAGCACCCCGTCGGGCCTCACCCCCGACTGCACCGACTCGCTCTACGCCACCGTGCTCGCCTGGGACTGGGAGCTGGAGCCGGCGCTGGTCGTCGGCGCCGTGCCCACGCAGGAGCTCGTCGACCTCTTCTTCTGCACGGAGAACCTCTGGTACGACAACGTCGTCTTGAACGGCTCGGGCCTGACCGGCCAGCTCGACGGCGGCCCCGGCGATGCCCAGCGCAGCCTGGAGCTGGGCTGGACCCTGCAGGGCAACGACGACGTGAACCCTTCCAACGCCTACTACGACGGCTGCATGGACTACGTCTGCCTCGCGCACACCGACGCCGTGGCGGTCAGCCTGGCCCTCGCGCTGGACCTGCAGGAGGGGGTGGACCCCGACGGCGACCCCGGCGTGTTGGTCTCCGCCAGCTACGAGCAGAACGTCGAGTCCGCCCTGTCCGGCGCCGTGCACCTCACCGGCTGCAACATCGGCGAGATCAACGAGTTCCTCAGCGACAACCTGGGCCTGACCGCCTTCGATCTCTACGTCGCGATGGTGCAGGAGCAGCTGCAGGATCACCTCGACGATCGCGTCCAGGCCCTCGTCGGCGCCCTCCAGGACCAGTACCTCAGCGAGTGCTTCCCCTGACGTCGCACATTCCAGTGCTTGCACTCCCCAAATCGAATCTGTATATTCGCGAGCCCTGAGGGCCGAGTTACGCCCTAAGTCGTTGAAGAACCAGGGCTTTTCGATACTTTTCAGGCACGGCGATCGCCGAGCCGACGGAGAAACAAGCGATGGTCACCATCCGTTTCGCGCGCCACGGCTCCAAGCGAGCCCCTTTCTACCGCATCGTTGCGGCCGACTCGCGTGACAAGCGCGACGGTCGCTTCCTCGAGATCCTCGGTCACTACAACCCGGTGGACACGGCCAAGAGCCTGACCCTCAAGGGCGACCGGATCGAGTACTGGATCAGCAAGGGCGCACAGCCCAGCGAGTCCGTGGGGCGCCTGCTGAAGCGGGCGCGTCGCGAGGCCGCGGCGGTCGAGTAATCGATGAGCGACGTCTCCGCTGAGCGACTCTTTCTCGATCACCTCGTCAACTCGGTGCTGACCGAGCCCGACGCTGCCGAGGTCCACACGGTCTCCGGCGGCCGGGGCACCACGCTCGAGCTGACGGTCGGTGATGCCGACTTCGACCGCATGACGGGCGAAGAAGCCGATCTGAAGGGGGCCATGGAAGCCGCCTTCGACGCCTCCGCCTGGAAGCGCCGCACCAAGATGCGCCTGGTCATCGATCTCGAAGAGGACGATGAAGAGGGCGACGAGGACGGCGACGACGAGGATGGCGACGACGACGAAGACGAGACGTCGCAGGACTGAGGCACCGCCTTGGCCCGCAAGCGCCCCGGCGCCCCCTTCGCGCCGCGTGGCCTGGACCGGCTGGTCCCCTGCCCCGAGTTCGATCACTACGCCGACGACGAGCTGATCGCCGTCGGCAAGATCGGCAAGACCTGGGGCATCCGCGGTCACGTGATCGTGCGCCTGCACAACCCCGACAGTGAGCTCGGCTGGGTAGCCGACGTCATCCACCTGCGCGGCGAGGGCTTCCCCCGCGCCGCGGTGTCGGTGGACACGTGGGAGGACAAGGGCGGCAAGCTGCTGGCGAAGTTCGAGGGCATCCACAGCCCCCAGGACGCCCAGGCGCTCACGCACCTCGAGGTGCTGGCCCCCTTCGAGGACCTGCCCGAGGCCGAGGAGGACGAGGTCTACGTGCACGAGCTGCTCGGCATGCGCGTGCTGGACGCCGTCCGCGGCGACCTCGGCGTCATCGAGAACGTCTTCTTCGCCGGCGCGAACGACGTCTGGGTGGTCAAGGGCGCCGAGGAGACCCTCATCCCGGCCATCAGCCAGATCGTGCAGTCCATCGACCGCGAAGCCCGCGAGGTCCACGTCCTCTTCGAGCTGGACTGACCGGCCGAAGCCGATGCCTCGCTTCGATCTCATCACGGCGCTGCCCGAGTCCCTCAGCTCCTACCTCGCCCACGGCGTGCTGGGCCGAGCCATCGAAGACGGCAAGATCGAGGTCGACGTGCACTCCCTGCGCGAGTTCGGCCGGGGCAAGCACCGCCAGGTCGACGACTACCCCTACGGCGGCGGCCAGGGCATGGTCATCCAGGCCGAGCCCGTCGTCGCCTCCATCGAGAAGGTGAAGCGCGGCGGCCGCGTGCTGCTGCTCAGCCCCGCGGGACGACGCTTCGACCAGGCCATGGCCCGCGAGCTGGCGGCCGAGGAGCAGGTGGTGCTGGTCTGCGGCCGCTACGAGGGCATCGACGAGCGGGTGATGGACTGGGTGGACGAGGCCGTCAGCCTCGGTGACTTCGTGCTGACGGGCGGCGAGCTCGGCGCGCTGGTCATCGTCGACGCCGTGGCCCGGCTCCAGCCCGGCGTGCTGGGCAACGAGGACTCCGCGGGCGACGAGAGCTTCGAAGGCCCGCTGCTGGAATACCCCCAGTACACGCGGCCGCGCAGCTTCCGCGAGCGCGACGTGCCCCCCATCCTGCTGTCGGGGGACCACGCGAAGATCGCGGCCTGGCGCGAGGATCAGGCGGCGCGGCGAACCCACGCCCTGCGGCCGGACCTCGTCGCCGACCGCGAGTCCCTGCCGCGTGATCTCCGTGTTCTGCTCGAAGCTCTGGACGGCGAACTTCAGAGAGAGTAGAAGGCGCCTCCGCGTGCGCGGACCCCCGAGTTCGATCCAATCGATCCGGGCGACCCGCACGACGACGAGGCCGGAAGAACGGCTGACAGGATCGAACCAGGAGCCCCGCAAGAGCGGTGGCGAACACCGGGCCAGACACCCGGTCGGAGAGGCGAGGAAGGCATGAGCAACATCATCCAGGAGATCGAGGCCGAATCGGTGGCCGAGGCCCCCGTTCCCCGCTTTCGCGCTGGCGAGACGGTCCGCGTGCACGTGCGGATCAAGGAAGGCCAGAAGGAGCGCATCCAGGTTTTCGAGGGCGTCGTGATCGCCTTCAAGTCTGCCGGTGTCCGCTCCACGATGACCGTCCGCAAGATCAGCTACGGCGTGGGCGTCGAGCGAATCTTCCCCCTCTACTCGCCCGCCCTCGAGCGTGTCGAGTGGGTCCGCCGGGGCAAGGTCCGCCGCGCGAAGCTCTACTACATGCGCGAGCTGCGCGGTAAGAAGGCCCGCCTGTCCGAGGTGCGGAACGCCCAGGCGCCCAGCGCCTGAGTGCCCCACGTGGGACCATCCCGCGTGGACCTCGGCCGCTCCGGTGAGGAGCTGGCCGCCCGATTCCTTCAGCGCCGGGGCCATCAGGTCCTGGCGCGTCGGTTCCGGAATCGGCACGGCGAAATCGACCTCGTCACGCGCAGCGGGCGGCACCTCTACTTCGTCGAAGTGAAGACCCGCCGCAACGACCGCTTCGGTGGCGGGCTGCATGCGCTCGGCTGGCGCAAGCAGGCCCGCATGGCCCGCGTCGCCGACAGCTGGATCAGCCGCAATCGCCAGGATGCGCTCACACCGCACCTCGCCCTGCTGGTGGTCCGCCCGCAGGGCGACAGCGCCTCCGTCCACTTCCTGCCCGATGCCTTCGATGCCCAGACCTGAGACTGGCGGCGTGCTCTACGTCGTGGCGACGCCCCTGGGCAACCTCGAGGACATCACGCTGCGCGCCGCCCGCATCCTGGGCGAGGTCGACCGCGTGCTGGCCGAGGACACGCGGCACACGCGCAAGCTGCTGAACCACCTCAACCACTCGACGCCGACCACGAGCCTGCACGAGCACAACGAGGTCCAGCGGATCAGCTCCGTGCTGCGCTGGCTCGAGGACGGCCAGAAGCTCGCGCTCGTGTCGGACGCCGGCACGCCGGCGATCTCGGACCCGGGCTTTCCCCTCGTCCGCGCCGCCGCTGAGGCAGGCCACCGCGTCGTCCCGATCCCCGGGCCGTCGGCGCTGGTCAGCGCGGCCTCCGCGGCGGGCCTGCCCACGGACCGCCTGCACTTCATCG
>JAJDAI010001215.1 GCA_029261955.1 Deltaproteobacteria bacterium
GAACTGATCGTCGAGGTCCTCGAGGGCGACGGTCGACTGCTCCATCGTCTCGAGGAAGGCCTGCCACGGTCCGGCGAGTTGATAGATGAAGTAGCCGAGCAGGCCCACCAGGAGCAGGAACAGCACGCCGCAGCCGATCAAGATCTTCTTCATGATCGGCGAAGCGTAGCCCAGCCGCTCCTCGGCTCACAAGCGAAGTCGGCACGGCGCCCGGAGAGCTGCTCGGTGTTCAGCCCCGACATCCTCGGGAGCCTCAGCGGTCGCGGTCCGGCTCCTTCGTGGTTCCGGCCGGGGCGCGCTTCGAGATTCGCTCCGCCCGGATGCGCTTGACCTCCGCTTCGATCCGACGTGGATCGGCGCTGCCGAAGCGCTGCCGCAGGGACACTCGAAACGATTGCCACCAGGGCCAGCCAGCACCTCCGAGCGCAATCGGTTGATCGGTGTGCGCGTAGAGCTTGGCGTAGGTCGTCAGCACCTGGTCGATGCCGGCGTGATTGTCGAGCACGAAGGCGGCGGCGGCGAGGCCTCCGGGCACCCACAGGCTCGTGCCGAGCGGTTCCTCGTCCTTGACGGGGATCGGGCTGCCGTCCACGGGGACATCGGGCATGAACACGCCGTCACGATGAGCGCTGAGGCAGAAGATCGACAGGTCTTCGAGCATCTGCGGCACGATCGGGTCGCGCGTCTCGAAGTGATACGCGGCCAGGCCGCGCATGGCGATCGCCACCATCCAGGGCGAGTCCCACTCCTTGTCGGCGATGTGTCGCGCGTCGGGCTTCTGCTTCACGAGCCACTTCACGGCGCCCTTGCCGCGGCGCCCGTCTTCGCGGTGCACCATCCGTCGAGCGGCCTGGAGGTAGCGCTGATCGCCCGTGGCGCGGTGCACTTGCAGCAGCGCGCGCAGCGTCCAGCCGAAGGTGCGGCTGCTGAAGCTCTTGCCGCCCTCGCGCACTTCCCACCAGGTGAGCATCGCCTCGCCCGCCGAGCGCAAGGCGTCGAGCGCGGGCCACGAGCCGGTGAGCAGGTAGAGCTCGTAGACGTCGTCGAGCGCCATGTGCTCGGCGTCGAAGCCGTTGTAGCCGTGCCCCTTCTCGGGCAGGCCTTCCTTGTATTCAGGGAACCGAGCCTTCATCTCGCTGCGTCCGAGCCGCTTCTCGGCCGGCTCGTTCACGTGCGGCGTGCCCTCGTAGAGGTTTGCCTCGGGGAAGGTCTCGGCGCTGAAGTCGCGGATGTGATACGGGCGCAGGTCGAGTGCGTGCCAGGCGCGGTCGCGGTTCCAGCGGAACAGGTCGGCGCGCCCCGTCTGCATCGCCTCGAGGAAGACCGAGAGGCGATTGCGCGGAGAGCCTGTCTGATGTGTGTTCTTGGCCAGGCGCTCGCCCCAGTCGGCCCAGCCGGTGGGCGAGTCGGAGGGCACCGAGAGCGTCGCGCGCCGCTCGGACGCGCTCGGGACGACGAACAGGCCGTCGTCACCCCAGGCGCGAGTCAAGCGCACCTCGAAGGGATCGAGCGCGACGTGCGCCGGGTTCTGGGCGGCGGACATGAGCGTGCGTCCGCGTGCACCGACGTCGCGAGCGAGGTTCAACCGGAACGTCTTGCGGCTCGCGTCGTCGAGCCAGAATTCTTCGTCGCCCGCGGCCGAGAGCAACTCCATCCGAAGCGGAGCGCCGGGCGTGTGGGCGACGCCGGTGGGATGGTTCTGGGCCGACTCCACGCGGTGCAGCCACAGGTCGGACGGCGCCTCCGCGAGCTCGTCGATCAACCCGATCCAGAGGTCGCCGGGCAGGCCGGGGGCGACTCGAACACCGCCCACGCGACGCTCGGTCCCGGCGGCGGTCTGGGTGATCTGCACCGCCTGTCCGGCGTCGACCTGTCGCCCGGCGAGTTGGATCGCCGGACGCTTGGCGGGTGGGTCGAGCAGAAGCTCGTAGGAGCGGAAGCCGAGGCGTCCCGGCGGGTCGTCCAGCGGTCCGTTCTCGAGCGACCACTCCACGCGAGCCAGCGAGTGGTGGGCGAGAAAGTGCGCCCACACCCGGAAGGCGTGGAAGTCGATGTCGAGGCCTTGCTCGTCGAGCGCGCGATGCCTTCCCCGAAGTGGTGCTGCCAGATGCGGTTCACCATCACCCGCGCTGTCAGCGGGTTTTCCTCCGACGCAATCCACTCCGCGAACTGACGCCGGCGGTGACTCGTCCGGGCCTCGTCAGGTGGTGGCTCGTAACCAACGGGCTGCCAGGCCGCTACGCTCAAAACCCCGGGCTCCAATCGCGAGCCCTTCGACCCCGGATTGCCTCGGTGCAGAAAGTAAGACGGCAAGGCGTCGGCGCTCTCCTCGGTCACCGTGCGCGCCGTCGGATAAGCCCCCGGGCGTTGCTCGTCGAGCTTCTTGGCTTCAAGTTGTAACGCTTCTCGCTCCGCCCGCTCGGCCACCGACATCAAGGCCTCGATCTCGCCCGCTTTGATCTGCCGAAAGAGCGCTTCGACCTGCCGGGCATTCAGCCGCTGCCCCTCTGAGCGTTTCTCCTGCGGCGTATCCCACGCCTCGCGATAA
>JAJDAI010001216.1 GCA_029261955.1 Deltaproteobacteria bacterium
CGGCGACGCCGAGGCGGACGCCGCTGCCCTGGCTGCGGCCGAAGCGGCCGAGGCGGAAGCCGCAGAGAAGCTGGCCGAGGAGGCCGCGGCCCAGCAGGCGGCCGAGCTCGCCGCGGCGAAGGAAGCCGCTGAGCTCCGGGCCCGCCGGGACGCCGCGGCGAAGGCGCGCGCCGAGCGCGAGGCCGAGCGCGTGCGCCGCCGCGAGGCCGCCGCCGCGAAGGCCAAGAACGACGTGCCCGACCCCAACGGCAAGTCCGACGTGCCGGCCCCGACCAAGGGCGGCTCGGGCTTCGCGGTCGCCGGGGTGTCTGCGAAGAAGGTCAGCGAAGAGGGCGACGTCATCAAGATGCGCTTCACCGCCCGCATGAACGGCGGGCGCGAGCCCAAGGTGATGCTGCACTTCGATCCCACCGGGGGGAGCTGGCTCGAGCGCGAGATGCGGAGCAAGGACGGCGAGCTCTTCTCGGTCACCGTGTCCTTCCAGAAGCGCAACCACGGGCGCTGCTACTACTACGTCACCGCCGACGCGGGCGACGGCAGCCGCAAGCGGGACAGCTGGGGCTCGTCGAAGCGCGCCCTGACCACGCAGGTCAAGTAGCCGTGGACCTGCTGCCCGTCTTGATGGCCGTCCTGCTGGCGGCGGTGCTCGTGGGCGAGGCCCGGGGCCTCTTCTGGCTGCGGGCCGCGACCAAGCCGCTCGCGTCGCTCTGCTTCCTCGGCTTCGCCCTGCACCGCGGGGCGCTCGACTCCGACTACGGGACCGTCGTCTTCGTGGCCCTCGTCTTCTCCTGGTGGGGCGACGTCCTGCTGCTGGGCAAGTCGAAGGCGCTCTTCGGAGCCGGGCTGGGTGCCTTCCTCCTGGGGCACGTCGCCTACGCGGTCGCCTTCGTCCGCCTGGGGGTCGACGGCGCGGTGGCCGGCGTGGCGGCGGTGGTCGTGGCCGGCTTGAGCTACGCGATCCACCGGTGGCTGCACGCCAGCCTGCCGCCGGCCCTCAAGGGGCCCGTCTACGCCTACATCCTGGTGATCGGCGTGATGGTCGTCGCCGCCTTCGGGGCCTGGGGAGCCGGCGCCTCGATGCTGCTGCCGGTCGCGGCGGTCATCTTCTTCGTCAGCGACCTGTGCGTGGCCCGCAACCGCTTCGTGGCGCCCGGCTTCGTGAACCGGGGCCTGGGGCTGCCGCTCTACTACGGCTCGCAGATCCTCTTCTGCTTCACCATCTGAGCTGCCGCGCCGACCGGGCGCACGCTACTTCCAGCCCGCGCTCCGCAGGATGAGCTTGTAGCCCGAGCAGTTGGTGCGCCGGGGCAGCTCCACGCGGGTGGAGCGCTCCTGCCCGGCCGGGATGGCGTCGAGCTGCACGGCGAAGGAGTTCTCCGCGCACTCGACCTCGACGACGGCCTGGGCCACCTCGTAGGGCGCGTTGTTGCGCACCTTCACGTCGACCTCGACCCGGCCGGTGGGCCAGGTGTGGGCCGTGCCCTCGATCTTCAGCCAGTGTGCGATGTCCAGGTGCCGGTTCCCCGAGTCCTCCCGCGGCATCAGCACGACCTCCTGGAGCTCGGGGTCGAAGGTCGTCTGGAACTGCCCCGTGACGTTCAGGCCGAGCAGGCCGGCAGAGCCGTTCTGGGAGCAGGCCTCGCAGACCGCGATGGTCACCTTCTCGATCTTGGTGTCGCCCAGCCAGACGCGGTCCAGCAGGACCATCGGGCTCTCCATCTCGCCGTTGGCGGTCTGGAAGCGGGCCGTGGGGGCGTCTGCGGGCACGACCACGCCCAGCGCCGCGAGCGTCTGCCGGTCGAGCGTCGTGAAGGTCGCTCCGGTGTCGAAGAGGACCGAGGTGTCGCGGCGGCCCGCCGGTCCTTCGAAGCCCACGTCGACCTTGAGGGTGTGCCCCTGGCCTTCGACCGGGAGGATGATCCGCGCGGAGTTGGGCTCCTCGTCCGGGGACGCCTCGGCCGTCTGGCGGGGGGGGCGGGCCGGCAGCTCCGGCGCCACGGGGAGGCTGCCCGCCGTGGCGCGGCCCGGCTGCGCGTCCGGGCCCCAGGCGAGGTCGCCGAAGTCCTCCGCCATGCGCCCAAAGGCCGTCGCCCGCTCGTCGCCGACCGGCAGGGCGAGCCAGGCGGCGCCTTCGCCCAGGGCCGCGACGCGGTCCGCGGGGAAGTACTGCGGCAGGCCTGCGAGCAGCAGCCCACACCAGAACCAGCCAGCCAGGCCGAGGGCCCCGCGCCGGAACCGCAGGGAGCCCGCGATCGCGAGCACCGGCATGAAGGTCGCGAAGACCGCCCCCGCCACGACCGTGTTCGGGGGCAGGTCCCGCCGCAGGCCGAGGCCGAGCACGAGCAGGAACGCGGCGCCGAGCACCGGCAGCGAGGTCGCCGAGAGGAAGGCGGGGAGCACGCCGCTGCTCCGCTTGCGCGCGCGGCGGGGGCCGGGGTCGGTCTCGCTGATCCGCGGCTTCGCGGGCGAGTGCGCGTAGCCGGCCCGACCGGCCGGGCGGCTGGCCGGGCTCGCGGGAGGCTTGTTGGTGCCCCAATCCGGGCCGAAGGGATCGTCGTCGCTCATCTCGTCCTGTCGCTCATGGCCAGCCTGCCAGGGAGAGCCCCCAACGGGCCGCCAGGATTCCCGCCAGCAGGTGCAGCGGCCAGCTTACGGCCCGCGCCCGCCCGCTCAGCAGGGCGAGCGCAGACGCGGACATCAGGCCGAAGGAGATGCCGTCGGCGATCGAGAAGGTCAAGGGGATGCCCGCGACCGTCAGGAAGGCTGGGATGCCCTCCAAGGGGTCCGTCCACCGGATGTCGGACAGCGAGCGCGCCATCATCGTTCCCACGAGGATCAGCGCCGGCGCGGTGATCGGGTGGATGAGCAGCCGGTGCGGGTTGAAGGACGGCGGCCCGTCGGCCGCGGTGATGAGCAGGGTGTCGATCGGGTAGCCGGCGCCGACCATCTCCACCAGCGGGTAGAAGAAGAGCGCCGCGAGGAAGAGCAGGCCCGTCACCACCGAGGCCAGCCCCGTCCGGGCGCCCGCCTCCACCCCCGCGGTGCTCTCGATGTAGGAGGTCACCGTGCTGGTGCCGAGCAGCCCGCCGGCCACGGTGCCGATGGCGTCGGCCAGGAAGGCGCGGTCGCCGCGCGGCAGCTCCCCGTCCTTCATCAGCCCGGCCTGGGTGCTCACGCCCACGAGGGTGCCCACCGTGTCGAAGAGGTCCGAATAGAGGAAGAGCAGCACGAGGCCCAGGTGCCCCGGGGTCAGCAGGGCGTCGAGCGAGAAGGCGAAGGCCGTCGGCTCCAGCGAGGGAGGCATGGAGACGACGCCCTGGAAGGACGTCACCCCGAGCAGCAGCGCGGTCGCCAGGCTCGCCCCGATGCCCAGCAGGATGGCGCCAGACCAGCGTCGCACCGTGCCCACGCCCGCCACCGCGAAGCCCACGCCGGAGACCAGCACCGGCTGCCAGCGGCTCGACAGATCGCCCACGTGCACGAAGGTGTTGGCGTCGGGCACCAGCACGCCGGCTTCCTTGAGGCCGATGAAGGCGATGAAGAGGCCGATGCCCGCCGCGATGGCGCTCTTCAGGCCGTCGGGCACGAGGGCCACGATGCGCTGACGCAGGCCGAAGAGACCCAGCAGGATGAACAGCACGCCCGAGGTCAGGACCAGGCCCAGGGCCTCCTGCCAGGGGATCCCCATGGCACCGCACACCGTGAAGGCGAAGAAGGCGTTGAGGCCCATGCCGGGCGCGAGCGCGACCGGGTAGCGAGCCCACAACCCCATGACCAGCGTCGCGATGGCCGACGAGATGCAGGTGGCGGTGAGCACGGCGCCCGCGTCCATGCCCGCCGCGGCCAGGAAGGCCGGCTGCACGAACAGGATGTAGGCCATCGCGAGGAAGGTCGTGACCCCGCCCACCACTTCGCGGCGGGGGGTCGTGCCGGCCTCAGCCAATCCGAAGAGACGCTCCAGCATGGGCGAGGTTCTACCTCGACTCGGCGGCTTGTCGCTCGTTGAACCGCTGCACCGCCACCCACAAATCGCGCGGCGCCTGGAGCAGCTCCAGGTGGCCTGCGCGCAGCTGCTCGACCTGCCGGGTGTGCCGTGTGCGGTCGACGCCGCCGCCGATCACGATGGGCAGGCCGATGGTGAACAGGGGCAAGGCGAGGCTGCCGGTGACCTGGATGGCGTGGGGGTTCACGGAGCGGCCGTCGTCGGGGTTGCTGGCCGCGACCGCCGCGAAGAGGCTCAGCCCCGCCGACGCGACCAGCAGCGCGGTGCCGCCGGCGATGAGGTGCTCGGCTCTGCGCGTGCGGGCGCGGTGCAGGGCCAGCCGGTCGGTGAAGCGGGCTTGGAGCGCGGGGGTGCCGAGCAGCTGGAGGAAGTCGGCCGTGGCCAGCGGCCGGTTCGG
>JAJDAI010001217.1 GCA_029261955.1 Deltaproteobacteria bacterium
CCCGCGGATGTCGCAGTCCTGCTCCGCGACCTCCCAGGGCATCTCCGCGAAGTCGCAGAAGGCGTAGGTGTGGCCGTCGTAGGTGGCCGCCGTGCAGTCGGGGCCGATGATGTCGTCGTCGTCGTCCGGGGGCGTCAGATCGTCGTCGTCGTCGTCGCCGCCCTGCTCGCAGTCCAGCTCCAGCACGTAGTCGCTGACCCCGCCGTCGAAGCCGTCGACCAGGATCACGTACTCCTCGCCGCCGTCCGCCTCGAGCCAGAAGTCCTCGTCGTCGTTGTTGCCGCGGAAGGAGCCGTCTTCGCAGTTCTGGGTGTCGCAGTCGGTCCCGCTGAGCGCGTAGAGGTCCAGGTCGGCGCTGAGGCCACCCAGCTGGAAGTGGAACTCGCCGTCGTAGGGCGCGGTGAAGGCGTAGCTGAACTCGGGGCCCGTCAGGCCGCCGCCGTAGCAGGCGTTCCAGTCGTGGGCGTTGGTGGAGCCGGGCCCGCCGTTGTTGCCGCTGTGGCTGGATGCGGTCGTGCAGTCGATGACCACCGCGCCGCACTCGCCGGGGGTGGCGTCGTCGTCGTCCGCGATGTCGTCGTCGTCGGGTACGGAGTCGTCGTCGTCGGCAGTGACGTCGTCGTCATCGGCCACGTCGTCGTCGTCCGCGACGTCGTCGTCGTCCGCGGTCACATCGTCGTCGTCTGCGATGTCGTCGTCGTCCGCGGTCACATCGTCATCGTCCGCGATGTCGTCGTCGTCCGCGGAGTCGTCGTCATCCCCGCTGGCGTCGTCGTCGTCCGCAGGACGGAAGTCCGAATCGAGCGACAGGACCCCGGTGGCGCAGCCGGAGAGGAGCACGAAGAGCAACCAGGACAACAGACTGCGAACCATCTCGACTCCATGCTGTGGGCCCGTTCGCCGGGTCCCCGATGAGAAGATGGACCGCCGAGCCCAAAAGGGACAACAAATCGAATCAAATCGCCCCGACGGGCACCAGGAAGCTCACGCCGACTGCCGCCTGCAGCACCGCCCGGTCGCGGTGCACGAGCGTCACGCCGTCGCGCACGACGACCTGGTCCCGCACGAGCACGTCGACCCCGACGAGCACGAAGGGCGCGAGCCAGGGCAGCACGCGGTAGCGAGCCTGGATGTTCGCCGAGAGGCCCGGGGTCACCAGCGGGACCAGGGCCGCCGCGTCCGCCGGCTCGAAGGACAGACCGGTCACCTGGAGCACCTCCAGGGCGAGGCCGAGGGCGAGCGAGGGCTCGAAGCGCCCCACTGGCAGGCTCCCCGTCACCGAGAAGCGGAGCGGCACCCGCAGCATCTCGCCCTTGCCGTCCTCGATGCCCAGCGGGATCGGGCTCGTGATGGAGGCGCCGAGCTCGAAGCCGAGGTGTCGGCCGAAGCGAAAGCCCACCCCCAGGTCGACGCCGTGCAGCACCGGCCCCTCGGTGGAGACCGGCACCGGCGTGTAGCCCACGCGCAGCGCCAGCAGCGTGCGGCGCGCCTGCGCCCGGCGCGCCTGCACCTCGACGGCCTGGGACACGACGGCCTCCAGCTCGGAGCGCAGGATGGCCGCGACCGCCTCGCTCTTGACCACCCAGCTGGTCACGCCGGGATCGAGGGGGCGGCTGCGCACCTCCGAGCCGAGGCTCGGCGACAGCAGGAACACCGAGTCCGTGTCCTCGGCCAGCCAGGCGACGGTCCAGGCGTCCACCTGCTCCGCGAGCTGGGCGGCCAGCTCCGGGCCGAGCACGCCACCGACAGCCACCGCCTGCAGGTCCACCGGCATGCCGTCGAGCTGGGCCCGCGCAGCCGGGAGCACGTCGGCGCTGTAGCGATCGCCCTGGCCGTGACCGGGGTGGAGCACCAGCACGGGGCGGGTCGGCGCCGCGGCTGAGGCCGAGGCGCTGAGCAGCAGGGAGCAGGCGAGCAGGAGGAGGAGGCGCCTCATGGTCCCGAGCCCGGGCCCCCCGGCTGGGCGTCGAGGGCCTCGCGCGCGTCGGCCGCAGCCTGGGATTCCGGCCAGCGGTCGAGGATCTCGCGGTAGTCGGTCGCCGCCTCGGCCGGGCGCCCCTGCGAGGCCAGCGCCTCGGCGCGGGACTGCAGGACGGCCGCCCGGGCGCTGCCGTCCGGGTGGTGGCTGAGGTAGGCCCCGGCCTGCTCGACCAGGGCGTCTGGCCGCGCGAGTCCGCGGAGCGCCTTCACCTGGCCGAAGCGAGCCTCCTCCGCGAGCGTGCCCGCCGGCGCCAGCTCCAGGTAGCGGGCGAAGTGCGCCAGGGACGCCTCAGCGCGGCGGGCGCGGAGCTCCAGCTGGCCCAGGGCGACGTGGCTGTACCAGGCGGAGCGGTCGTCCCCGTGGCTGCGGATGATCTCCTCGTGCACCGCCTGCGCTTCGCGATACTGGCGTGCGCTCTGGTGCTCGCGCGCGAGCCGGTAGAGCTCATCCAGGCCGCGGAGTTCGGCCACCGCAACGGGGGGCTCGGGCTCGACCCGGGGCTCCTCCGCGACCTCCGCTGGCACCTCGAGCCGCAGCGCGGGGCGGGCGACAGCTCCATCCAGGATCGCCAGGGTCCCGCTGGGCGCGGGGGGCTCGATCCCCGCCGTGGCGAGGTCGTCGAGCAGGGCGCTCGGCTCGGCCCGGACCGGACCGGGGTCGGAGCTGGTCATCGCCCGGCCAGCGGGCAGGGTGACGTCCTCGCCTCCGTCCTTGCGGCGCACGTCCACGCTGCCTTCGGCCACGCGAACCCGGGTCGGCGCGCCGGCCTCCGCGGTCACCGAGAAGACGGTGCCGTGGGCGGTGACCCAGAGGTCGGGGGTCTCCACGCGGAAGCGGAAGCCCGGGGCGTTGGGCCCCACCACCCCCACGACCCGCCCCTGCTCCAGGCGGAAGTGCGCGACGTCGGCGTCGTTCCGCACGACCTGCACGGGCTCGTCGCCGACCAGCCACAGCGCCGTGCCGTCGACGACCCCCGGCAGGACCCGAGGCGCGTCAGGCACCACCGGTGACGGTGACGGCTGGACCGGAGGCGCGGCCACGACGGCCGGCGGAGGCAGGACCGACGGACCAGCCTGCACGGCAGGTTCGGGCGCCGGACGCAGCACCAGGAGAGCCAGGGCGGCCGCGGCAGCCACCGCGATGGGCAGCCAGGCCATCGAGCGGTGGCGGCTCGCAGGCTGCCCCGAGAGGAATCGACCCTCGAGCTCGTCGGAGAGCGGAGGCAGCGGCGCCCCCTGCAGCGCCCGCTCCACACCCTCGAACAGCTCGATCTCGGCCCGGCAGGGCTCGCAGATCGCGAGATGCACCGCCAGGGCCTCGGCCTCGTCGCCGCCCAGCGACCCCGCCCGGCAGGCCTCGACGCAGCGGCGCGCCTCGTCGCAGGTGAAGCGGCTCACGGCGTCCACTCCCGCAGCAAGGCCACGCAGGCAGGGTCCCGACGCAGCCGATCGCGCAGCTCGGATTTGCCCCGCTGGACCTGCTTCTTCACCGCCTCGAAGCCCTGCTCCAGCATCGCGGCCACCTCGGGCACGCTGTAGCCGTGCACGAGCGTCAGCACGATCGGGAGACGCCACGCGGGCTTCAGGCGGCGGATGTGGTGGGACAGGCGCTCGAGCACCTCGCGGCGCGCGACCTCATCCGAGGGCAGCGACGAGCCCGGCCGCGCCTGGGACGGGTCCTTCGCGAGCTCGCCCAGCCGCACGAGCTTGAAGCGCTCCCGGCGGTACTGGCCGCGGACCTCGTTGATGGTGATGCGATCCACCCAGACGAAGAAGCTCGCGTCCCCGCGGAAGGTGTGCAGCTTCGTGATCACGATCGCCATCACGTTCTGCACCACGTCGTCCGCTTCGGGCCCGCCTCCGCAGGCCACGAGCACGGTGCGGCGCACGCGCGGCAGGCACCAGCGGGCCAGCGTCTCGGTCGCGCGGCGATCGCCCGACGCGGAGTCCGCGACCAGCTCGCGCAGGTCCGAGGACGGGGATCGGGGCTGGGATGGCTGGGCGGTCAAGGCGGGTCCTGCATCCAAGGATGACTGGCAGGCCCGAAGGGGGACAGAAAAACGCGAGCGGCGTTCACCCGCTCGGCGGCATCGGCATCGGGCCAGCCAACTCGACGTCGGTGGAGATGCTGCCCTCCTCCCGGAAGGACCAGAGCGAGGGGCCGTCGCGCACGAGCCGATCCTGGCTGCCGGGGAAGACGAGCCGCTCGACGCCGGCTGTGGTGGAGCCGGGTCGCGGCCAGCGCCGCCTCACGACGTCGAAGAGATCCGATGCGTGGCTTGGGTCCAGCGTGAGGAAGACCTCGAAGACCACCAGCGGGACCACCGTCACGGGCGCCAGCGGGTCCCCGATGTGGGCCAGCGGCCGCGGTCCGCGCGCGCGCAGCATGATGGAGTCGCCCAGCTGGGGCGCGCCCCAGGTGCTGGCGGAGAGCAGCTCGAAGGCGACGGGAGCCCCCCCGCGCGAGGAAGCCTGTTCCATGTCGCGGATCGCGGGGATCACCGCCGCCATGGCGGGGCCGTAAGTCGCTGAGAGCAGCTCCAGGGCCTGCACCACCGGAATGCCCGCGGGGATCAGCGGGCTCGGCCCCGGTGCTCCGCCCGGGCCCCCGGGAACCGGACCGGGACCAGGACCAGATCCGCCCCCGCCGGACAGGTTGGCGGGGGCAGGCGTGAGCAAGGTCACGGCCTTCAGAATCACCGAGCCGTTGTATCTCGGCACGAGCGCCGGCGCGGGCGCGGGCGACATCAACTCCAGGTAGCGCGCCCAGGGCGCCCCGGCCACGAGGACCTTCTTGAAGGGGGCCTGCCCGCGGTTGGCGTCGTCGTCCGCCGCG
>JAJDAI010001218.1 GCA_029261955.1 Deltaproteobacteria bacterium
GACGACGGCGACGGTCAGGCGGAGTGCAACGGCGACTGCGACGACGCGGACGCCAACAACTACGACGGCAACGCCGAGGTCTGCGACGGCGCGGACAACGACTGTGACGCGGTCATCCCGTCGGACGAGACGGACGACGACGGCGACGGCCAGGCCGAGTGCGAAGGCGACTGCGACGACGCGGACGCCGCGAACTTCGACGGCAACGCCGAGGTCTGCGACGGGCAGGACAACGACTGCGACAGCCTCCTGGGCACCCCCGCGGAGAGCCACGGCGAGCAGGGCAGCGACAACAGCTACAACTGCGGCAGCGGCTGCAACATCGGCAACATCTACGAGATGACGACCAGCTCCACCCTCACGGGGGTTGAGGTCTACGTGGGCGACGCCGACCAGAACTCGACCACCCACCTCATCGTCTACAGCCGCGCGCAGTCCGGCGACGACTGGGACCTGGAGTACAGCGAGCCGATCAACCCGGGCGTCACCCGCGCCTGGATCGGCAGCACGAGCCTCAGCGTCCCGCTGACTTCGGGCATGCAGTACCTGTTCGGCTGGTCGATGGACAACAGCATCCTCTACGCGCTCGAGAGCGGCGGTCCCGCCTCGGACCCGGCCTGGGGCACCTGGGAGGGGCTGCAGAACTCCAGCGCCAACGAGGGCGGCTTGCTCCTCGATCCGCTGGGCGACAACTTCTTCGCCAGCAACGCGTACGGCGTCCAGGTGACCGTGGGCACCGGCACGGACGAGACCGACAGCGACGGCGACGGCTTCATGGTCTGCGAGAACGACTGCGACGACGACGCCTTCGCGGTCAACCCCGACGCCGACGAGATCTGCGGCGACGGCATCGACAACGACTGCGACGGCACGGACGAGACGAACTGCTCCTTCTGGTGCAAGTCCAACAGCAACGACGAGATGTACCGCCTCGGCTTCGACGGCACGCTGCTCGAGACGGCATCCATCACCTGGGCCGACCAGGCCGGCGCTCAGGGCAACGCGCTCGCCATGGACCCGACCACGGGCATCGCCTACGCGGCGCTGAAGAACACGGGCCAGGACCGCTTCCTGGTCACCCTCGACATGAGCACCTTCGTGGCGACGACGATCGGCGCGCTGCCCAACGGCACCGCCAGCCTCGCCTTCGACGACGCCGGCCTGCTCTACGCGGTCACCGGCGACGGCGGCACGGTCTCCGAGACCCTCTGGTCCATCGACAAGGCGACGGCTGCGGCCACCAACCTGCTGACCCTGGGCAACGGCGACGACGGGGAGACGCTCAGCTTCGACGCGGCGACGGGCATGCTGATGCACACCTCGGGGCTCGGCTCTGGGACCGAGAAGATCGAGTCCATCAACCCCGTCACGCTCGCCGTCACGGACATCCCCAACGACGAGGGACCCAGCGAGATCTCGGGCAACGTGATCGACCCCGCCACCGGCCTCATGTACGTGGTCGACATCACCAACAACCTCTACAGCTTCGACCTGTCGACCGGTGTGTCCACCCTCGTGGTCGCCAGCCCGACCCCGGGTTACTGCCGCGACGCCATGCTCGTCGCCAACGACGCCCCCTAGGCCGTCACCCCGACCTGATCGGATCGCTCAGGCGATGGAACCCATCCCCCTGCGTTAAGCTCCTCAACGGAGGAGGCGCACGGGGGAATGGGTGATCAGGTCACGCGGGAGCTGTCGGACGCGTCGCTGTCCGGGGCGGTGTCCGATCCACAGGGCCGTGAGCGTCCCGAGCCCGCCCCTGCCTCGCGTTTCGACGGCACCGAGCGCTTCGACGTCCAGCGCCTGATCGGCTCGGGCGGCATGGGCGCCGTCTACGAGGCCTTCGACACGGAGCGCCAGGAGCGCGTCGCCCTCAAGACGCTGCACCACGTGGGGCCCTTCGAGCTCTACATCTTCAAGAACGAGTTCCGGGCGCTCGCCGACATCGTGCACCCCAACCTCGTGGCCCTGCACGAGCTGCTGCACGACGACGATCTGTGGTTCTTCACGATGGACCTGATCCCGGGCGTGGATCTGCGCCACTGGATCCACGGCACCGGCCCCGACGACGACGGCACCTTCTCGCTCCAGCCCTACATCTCCGAGACCACGATGGCGCTGCCGGAGGACTCGCTGGGCGGCGCGATGGGGCTCATCCCGACCATCGAGCCCGTGGACGATCCCACCGACGAGCTCGAGGACGAGCCCGAGGCGCGCGCCCTGCCCGTCAGCGCGGTGAAGCGCCTGCGCGACGCGGTCGGCCAGCTGGCCCAGGGTGTGCGGGCGCTGCACCAGGTCGGCAAGCTCCACCGCGACATCAAGCCGTCGAACGTCCTCGTCACGCCCGAGGGCCAGGTCGTGCTGCTCGACTTCGGCCTCGTCGCGGACCTGCAGACCGGGGTCGACGAAGGCACGCGCGGCGCGATCACCGGCACCGTCGCCTACATGAGCCCCGAGCAGACCCGCGGCGAGCAGCTGAGCGAAGCCAGCGACTGGTACGCCGTCGGTTGCCTGCTCTACGAGGCGCTGACGGGGCGGCTGCCCTTCCTCGGCAAGACGACCTCCATCGTGCTGCGCAAGCGCCGCAACGAGCGCCCCCCGCCGCCCCAGACCCTGGTCCCCGGCCTGGCGCCCGACCTCTGCGGGCTCTGCGAGGACCTGCTCAACCCCGAGCCGTCCGTGCGCCCCACCGGGGCCGAGGTGCTCGAGCGCCTCGGCGTCGAGGAGGCCTTCAACACGACGACGGGCCTGCAGACCACCGCCCGCTTCGCCGCCCTGCACGCCTGGCGGGACGAGGAGGGCGCCGCCCTGGTGGGGCGCGGTCCCCAGCTCGAGCAGCTGGCTGAGGCCTGGGACGACGTCGGTGACGGCAGCGCGCGGGCCGTCTTCGTGCGTGGCCGCTCGGGCATGGGCAAGACCGAGCTGCTGTCCTGGTTCCTCGCGGACCTGGGCCAGCGATCGGAGCTGGTCGTGCTGCTCCAGGGGCGCTGCTACGAGCGGGAGTGGGTGCCCTTCAAGGCCATCGACCCCCTGGTGGACGCGCTCTGCGAGTGGCTGCTCGGCCTGACCCGCACCGAGGTCGAGGCCGTCCTGCCCCGCTACGTGCGCGCCCTGGCCCGCGTCTTCCCCGTGCTGGAGCGGGTGCCCGCGGTGGCCGACAAGACCTCGCGTTCGGGTGAGGCGCCGGACCCCCGGGAGCTGCGCCGTCGAGCCTTCGGGGCCTTCCGCGAGCTGCTGACCCGCATGGCGGACGCCCGCCCCCTGGTCCTGCACGTCGAAGACTTCCAGTGGGCCGACCACGACAGCGTCGCCCTCATCGAGGAGCTGCTCCGCCCGCCCGACCCGCCGCCCCTGCTGCTGCTCGGCACCTACCGCAGTGAGGACCGCGCCACGAGCGAGGTCCTCCGGGAGCTCGAGGAGCTGGCGGAGTCCGCGGCCGGCGCGTCCATGGCCTTCATCGAGGTGGGCCCGCTGCGCCAGGAGGAGGCCGTCGAGCTGGCCCGGCTGAGGCTCGGGCGCCGGCGGAACCGGCAGCAGCTGGCCGATGCCATCGCGCGGGAGTCCGAGGGCATCCCCTACTTCATCGACGAGCTCGTGCGCTACGTGCGCACCCACGACGTGCCCGAGGGCGGGCTCCAGCTCGACGACCTCATCCGCGAGCGCGCCGCGAGCCTGCCCGACGAGGCGCGGCGGCTGCTCGAGTTCTTCGCCGTCGCCGGCCAGCCCATCCCGCTGTCGCTGGCGGCGGACGTGACCGGGGTGCCGTCACCGGGCAAGGCCGCCGTGGTGTTGCGGGTGGAGCAGCTGGCGCGCTCCCTCGGCGCCGACGAGGCCATCGAGTGCTACCACGACCGCATCCGCGAGGCCGTGCTCGCTGGACTGGAGGACGAGCGTCGCAAGGAGCTGCACCGGCTGCTCGCGGACGTGCTCGAAGCCGGCGGCGGGGTCGACCCCGAGCGCCTCGCGCGCCACCTGCTCGAGGCCGAGGAGTACGGCCGGGCCCGCGGCTACGTGGCGCTGGCGGCGGAGGCGGCGGCGCGTGCCCTGGCCTTCGACCGCGCGGCCGAGCTGCACGAGCTGTCCATCGAGCTGGAGACCGACCCGGACGTGCTGCGCGCCCACCGCGCCGCCCGCGCCGACGCCCTGGCCAACGCCGGCCGGGGCCCGAAGGCGGCCCGCGCCTACCTCGAAGCCGCCGAAGGAGCCGACGAGGACGACGCCCGCCGCTGGACCCAGCGCGCGGCCACCCAGCTCATTCGCGCAGGCCACATCGATGAGGGCCGCGAGGTCGTCGAGCGGGTCCTCGCGTCGGTGGGCATGAAGCTCGCGGTCAGCCCCTTCCAGGCGATCGTCGCGTTCCTGGTCAAGCGCCTCCAGGTCATGCTGCGCGGCCTGCGCTTCGAGCCCCGCCCCGTTGAGCAGGTGCCCGAAGAGCAGGTGGACCGGGTCGACGTCTCCTGGGCTGCGTCCCTGGGCCTGTCGCTCATCGACCCCATCCAGGGCGCGACCTTCCAGGCCCGCAACCTGCTCCTGTCCCTCAAGGCGGGGGAGCCCTACCGGGTGGCCCGCTCCCTGGCCGCGGAGTCCGCCTACGCCGCCGTCTTCGGCGGACGCGGCGTGGCCCGGGCCGCGAAGCTGCTCGACATGGCCGAGGGCCTGCTGGCCCAGGTCGACAACCCCCACGCGACGGGCATGGTCACGCTGTGTCGGGGCGTCGTGGACTTCCAGCTGGGGCGCTGGGCCCGCTGCGAGGACCTCTGCGAGCGGAGCGCGCGGACCTTCCTGGACCGCTGTCGCGAGGTGGGCTGGGAGGTGGGCACCTCCCACATCTACGTGCTGACGACGAAGGCGCTGCTCGGCCAGCTGAAGGGGCTCTCGCGCCTCCAGCCAACCCTGGTGGCCGACGCGAAGGACCGTGGCGACCTGAACGCCGAGGTGCAGTTCGTCCTGGCCCCGCCGATCCACCCCGCCCTGGTCGCTGGCGATCCCGCGCGGGCCGAGGCCGAGATCCGCGCCGCGCGCGCCCGCTGGCCGGGCCAGGAATTCAGCCTGCTGGACCTGTACTACCTGCGGCTGCTCATCGAGGTGGCGCTGGTCCAGGGGGACGTCGACGCCCTGGAGGAGCACGGGGAAGGGCTCTGGAGACAGCTGATGAAGTCCACGGTCAAGGGGGTGCAGGTCACGACCCTCTTCGCGCTCGACAGCCGCGCCCGGGCGCTGCTCGCCCGCTGGCGCCTGGCCGGTGAGCCGCCGGG
>JAJDAI010001219.1 GCA_029261955.1 Deltaproteobacteria bacterium
GACGACGGCGACGGCCAGGCGGAGTGCGACGGCGACTGCGACGACGCGGACGCGGCCAACTACGACGGCAACGCCGAGGTCTGCGACGGGCAGGACAACGACTGCGACGCGGTCATCCCGGCCGACGAGCTGGACGCCGACGGCGACGGGCAGGCGGAGTGCGCAGGCGACTGCAACGACAACAACCCCGCGAACTTCGATGGCAACGCCGAGGTCTGCGACGGCCAGGACAACGACTGCGACGGCCTCCTGGGCACGCCCGCCGAGCCCCACGGCGAGCAGGGCAACGACTTCAGCTTCGACTGCGGCAACGGCTGCAACGTCGGCAACATCTACGAGATGACGACCAGCTCCACCCTCACGGGGGTTGAGATCTACCTGGGCGACGCCGACCAGAACTCGACGGTCCACCTCATCGTCTACAGCCGCGCGCAGTCCGGCGACAGTTGGGACCTCGAGTACAGCGAGCCGATCAACCTGGGCCTCACCCGCGACTGGGTCGGCAGCACGAGCCTCAGCATCCCCCTGACCTCGGGCATGCAGTACCTGTTCGGCTCGGCGATGGACAACAGCATCCTCTACGCGGTCGACAGCGACGGTCCGGACTCGGACCCGGCCTGGGGCACCTTCGAGGGCGTGAAGAGCACCCCCGGGAACGAGGGCGGACTGCTCCTCGATCCACTGAGCGACTTCTTTGTTGCCGGCGTCGCCCTCGGCGTGCAGGTGACCGTGGGCACCGGCATGGACGAGTCCGACGCGGACGCCGACGGCTTCTTCGGCTGCGCGGATGACTGCGACGACGCCGAGTTCGCCGTGCGGCCCTACGCCTGGGAAGACGACAGCGACGGCATCGACAACGACTGCGACGGCCTCATCGACGGCGCCGACACCGACGTCGCGATCAGCCTCAACGGCGACGACGCCTCGGAGACCATCGTCTTCGACGGTTGGAGCTTCCCCTTCTGCGGCACGGACTGGACGGAGGCCAACGTCATCACCAACGGCCGGGTCGAGTTCGGCTTCGTAGACACCGACTACACCGCGAGCGTCAGCGAGTTCCTCGGGGACGGCCCCTCGCTCGGCGGACCCTGGGACGACTTCGACCCCGGCGAGGGCGGCGACCTCTTCGTCATCGACCACGGGGACGCGCTCGGCATCTACTACCGCGAGGTGGTCCACAACGCCTTCGTCGACCCCAACACCTTCTCGATGGTGCTGGAGTCCAGCGGCCGCTGGTCCACCGACATCGAGCTGCTCTCGGAGGAGTCCGGCGGCGGCACCGTCTTCGGCTGGTCCTGCGGCACGAACCCGAGCGTCGCGGAGACCGACCTCTCCGACGCGCTGCCCGACGCGCTCGACGGCTCCCTGGGCACCGGCACCGAGGACGCCTACTACGAGCACTTCTCGAGCATCAGCCCCGACGATCACGACCTGGACGGCGCCTACCTGCTCTTCTGCGGCACGCGCGGCACGGACGCGGACGGTGACGGCTGGACCGACGAGTGCGGAGACCCCGACGACAACAACGCCGCGGTCACGCCCTAGATGACCTCGGCGGGGGTCGAGAGGCCCCCGCTCAGCGGAGGTAGCTCAGGATCTGCCCGTTGAAGGGCCGGGGCAGGTAGCTGGGCGAGCCGAGCCGCTCCTGGGCGTGGCTGTAGCCGAGGGCCACCATGGCCTTGCTGAAGCGCGCGTGCTGGCCGCGCCCCGGGTCCACGATGACGACCTCGCAGCTCGGTTGCGTGTGCTGGTCGATGAAGCCGGCCAGGGCGTCGACGTGGCTGCGCTCGTAGAGCAGGTCGCTGCCGATGATCAGGTCGAAGAGCCCCAGCTCGCCCTCGGGGTCCTCCCAGCCGATGCGCTCGAAGGGGATGGCCTCGCCGCCGTTGATGCGGACGTTCTCGCGCAGGAAGCCGCCCACCTCGGGGTGGTAGTCGGTGGCGGTGATGTTGGCGTGGCGTGAGTTGAGCACCAGGCTCGCCAGGCCGATGCCGCAGCCCACCTCGAGGATGCGCTTGCCTGCGATCTCGAAGGCCGACATGTGCTCGGCGAGCACGCGGCCCGAGGCCCAGACCACCCCGAAGAGCGGCCAGGCCGCGGACGAGATCCCCAACCCCTCGGCCACGCCGTCGACGTCCTGGAACTGCTGCTTGTCCCGCAGGGTCCGCAGGTGGATGTCTTCATCCCCGAATTCGATCGTCTGGTAACGCAGTCGCAGTGTTGACATGAACCTCCGGGCTCGGTGGAGCGCCTGCCCAAGGGTGGCACGGAAGCGAGCGCGAAGGGCGGGCGATCGCCGGGCAGGCCCTGCCAGCGCGGCGATCGTCGGGGTAGGCGCCCTCGCGCTCAGGGCAGCTCGAAGCGCTCCTCTGCGGCCTCGACGCGCACGATGCCGTGGCGGTTCAGGACGAGCACGTGGTGGGAGTACACCTCGAAGGGCTCGGGCGAGACGCGGCGGTAGCGCGCGATCAGGTCGACGAAGTAGCGGTTGTCCACGCGGCGGGTCAGCAGGTCTCCGTCCTCGTCCAGCAGCTCGAGGCGGCGCCTCGAACGCGCGTAGCCCCGCACCCAGCGCCACAGGTTGAGGCGCAGCACGTCGGTCAGGCCGTCGTAGCGCGTGAAGCCGGCGACGCCGCGGCGCGGGTTCTGCTGCACGCGGCGGCGGTAGTGCAGCACGTCCTGGCGCGCCTCCAGGAGCAGGCGGTTGCGCAGCGAGGCGAGGCGGGCCTCCAGCACGGCCTCGGGCACGGCGTCGGGGGACACGAACTGCACCCGCTCGGCGGTCTTCGCCAGGCTCGTCTCGCCGCCGTCGGGGTGCAGGTGGAAGCGCCGGTCGTCGAACCAGCGCGGCAGGCGGCGGGCCAGCCAGGCGCTGGTCCAGGCCTTGATGCGGTCCTTGAGGACGTAGGCGCCGACGGCGAGGCCGCTGAAGACCGCGATGAAGCCCAGGCTCACGCCCTTCTGCACCTGCAGGCCCAGGGCGATGAGCATCCAGACCTGCACGGCGACCGCCCAGAGCATCGCGAGGCCGGCCGCCACACCGAGGGCGCCGTGGCGCGCCAGCGAGTCCCAGCGGTCCCGGCGCGGGCTGAGGTGCAGCACCGAGGACCAGTACTTCTTGAGCAGCCGGCCCTGATCGAGCACGGCCTCGTCCTGGCGCTCGGTCCCGTCGGGGCGCAGCACGGTGCGCCAGCCGGCGGCGTGGCGGTAGCGCCGCTCATCCGAGGCCAGGGTCGAGAGGCGGGCGGCGACGCCTGCCGGGGACCGCTCGTGCTGCCTCATCAGGCCGAGCATCTGCAGCACCGCGAGCTCCACCTGGATGCTCACGGCCTCGTCGCAGTAGTTGAGGCTGTCGCGCGCGAGCGGGTCCAGATCCTCGAAGGCGAGCAGGCGGTCCTTCGCGCTGCGCCAGGCGGTGACCAGGCACTCCATCTCCGCGGCCAGGCGCGGGGCCGCCCCGTCCAGATCCTTGGGATCGAGCTCGGCGAACAGGTCCCGCACGCGGCTCTTGAGCATGGCGCAGAGCAGCTTGGGCTCGCTGCAGACCATGGCCACGTCTCCGGCGAGCGGGCCGTCGTCGTCGGCGCGCTCGAGCACCGTCTCCAGCACGAACAGGGGCGAGCCAGCCCCGTCGGGCCGCACGATCTGATCCAGCGGCACGTCGGGCGTCTTGAGCCGGGTGTAGACGCGCAGATCCTCGTAGAAGAGCTCCGGTGGGTACTCCGACGCGGAGACCGAGGTCGCCTGCGGCAGCCAGAAGAACAGGTCGACCTCGTAGTCCACCGCCGTCGCATCGAGCGAGGGCGTGGGCTGCTCGAGCTTCAACTCGAGCTGGAGGCGATCGTGTCGGCCGACCCGCAGGAGCCGGGCTCTGCTGTTGTCCTCGGACATCCGGCGCACTTTCCCACACCTGGCGGCCTCTGCGGGCCGGCTACTCCAGCAGCACGCTCGATGCGTCGACGGAGGACAGGACGTTGTTGGGGTCGGTGACGTCGGCGAACTGACCGACCGCGCCGTTCTGCACCAGCATCCCGCCCGTGTAGCCGCCGGACAGGATGGCGTCGTCGGCGCGCAGGGTGCTGGCGGTCTCGGCCCGCGCGACCCAGCCCCCGTCGCCGTGCAGGGTGACCCCTCCGGTGGCGTGGATGGTGGAGTTGTGGCGCGCGATCATCACCGCGCCGAGCTCCGATTCGAAGACCGAGGGGCCGGTGACGACGATGGACGCCCCGTACTCCGCGTAGACCGCGCTCCCGCCGCCGTCGTCGGTGGGCGTGTCCACGGTGCAGCTGAAGCTGGCCGCCCGCATGGTGGAGCCGTACAGCACCGAGGCGCAGGTGCCCGCGCTGGTCCCGCTGGCCGCGAAGGCATCGATCTCCGCGTTGAACAAGGCCTGGTAGGCCCGCAGGGAGCAGTCGGTCGCCACGGAGCCGGCGGCCTTCAGGAAGGCGTCTCCGGTCGCCCGGTAGCAGACCTCGCAGTCCGTGGCCGTCGAGCCGGTCGCCTGGATCAACCCGGTCTCCCAGGCGTAGAAGCAGGACGAGGCGCCCGAGCTGACCTCGGTGTTGTCGGCCCAGATCACGCCCTGGCGGCCTGCCGAGATGCCGATGAAGAAGCCGTCCACCGCGACGTCCGCGCCCAGGGTGACCACCGCGCCGTCCGTCGCGCTGATCCCGGTCGTGTCCGCGCTGTTCGAGCCCTGGATGACGAGGTTGTCGAGCAGACCGAGATCCTCGCCGTTCACCAGGACGCCGTGGGTTCCGGCGAAGTCGAGCACGTCGGTGCCCGCCGTCAGGCTGCCGCCCACGAGCTGGAGGCGGGCGCCGTCGGGGTGGCTGAGCGCCAGCTCGCCGGTCATCGCGTGGGTGCCGATCACCTCGATGGTGAGCGTCGCGTCGTGGTGGATGCGCCACTGGAACGCCTCGCGCACCGCGTCTTCGACGTGGGCGAAGTCCCCCGGCGTGGTCCAGGTGGTGTCGACCCGGAGCTCGGCGGAGGTGGCCTCGGCCAGCGCGACGAGGGAGGTGTTGGTGGCGTAGTCGCCTTCGATGGCGTCCAGGCGGGCCTCGACGGAGGTCAGCGCGGGCGGGACCTGGCAGTCGGCGGGGGCGCAGATGCCGTCGCCGTCGTGGTCTTCCGTCAGGGGGTCGCAGACCCGGTCCTCGTCCAGGTCCCAGCAGGCCAGGCCTGCCTCCCCCTGGAGCACGAAGATCTGGGCCTCCGCCACGCCCGCGGGGGAGAGCAGGGCGAGGGTCCACGCGCCCGCGCTGAGCGCGGTGGGCAGGGTGATGGTGCGTTGCATGGGCGTTCCTCCAGGCTGCAGGAGCAGCCCGTTGGTGGCGTCGAAGAGGACGCAGGGGAGGGCGGAAGGCCCTCCGAGGCAGGGCGTCGAGGGGGAGGGGGTCGGGTGGCGAAGCTCGGCGCCGGTGGCCGTGCCGAGGCGCTCGCCCGCGAGGCTGAGGGTGTCGGCGAAGCGGCGGCTGGCGAAGCGGGGGTCGACGAGCGCCGCGGTGAGCCCCTGCTCGTCCAGGACGGGGGACGCGGCGCCCAGGCCGTCGATCTCCAGGAGGATCGGCGGGTCGGGCGCGGTGTCGTCGTCGTCGTCAGCGGGCGACGAGTCGTCGTCGTCGTCTGTTGGGGCGGTGTCGTCGTCGTCGTCCGTTGGGGCCGAGTCGTCGTCATCGACCGCGTCGTCGTCGTCCGCTGGGGCGCTGTCGTCGTCGTCCGTTGGGGCCGAGTCGTCGTCATTCACCGCGTCGTCGTCATCCGCCGCGTCGTCGTCGTCCCCCCCCGCTCCGAAGCCCACCTCGTCGTGGTCCGGCACGAAGCAGCCCGCGAGCAGGCAGGCGGCGAGGACCGGGATGGCGCGCGTGGCGGCCATCAGAAGCGGGCCGCCACACCCACGACCGCCCCATCGGGGCGAGGGGCGAGCCAGGGCAAGGCGACGGGGCCCTCTGTGGGCCGTTCGAGGGCGGTGAGGGTCACGACCAGCCCGACCGCCGCGGTCGTCACGCCCCCGGCGAGCAGCCCGAAGCCTGCGCGGTTGAGACCCTGAAGCCGCGTCCAGCCCGGCTCGTCGACTGCCGCCGTGCTGGTCCAGCCGATGTCGGCGCGGCTCAACTCGGCCTCGGCGAAGCTGATCCCGTGCATCAGCCCGCCGAAGAGGGCGACGCTTCCCCCGCCGATCACCAGGGCCAGCCCCGCCGCGCGCTGCGGACGTCCGCTGTCTCCCTCGGCGGCCGCCTGCAAGGCCAGCGGCACACCCCGGCGGATCAGCCGGACCCGCCGCCGGGCGTCCTGGACCAGCGAGGACTGCCCGGGGTCGTCTTCGGAGAGCCGGATGAAGTCCAGCAGGTCCGACAGCGCCCGCCCATCCTGCGCGAGGCACTGACCGAGCACGCCGCGCCAGTACAGCAGGTAGGGCGTGCGGTGCTCGGCGAAGGAGGCCGCGACCTGGCCCCAGACGGCGCCGATCCCGGTCAGCGCCTCGGCGGCCTCGAGCACGCTGCGTCCCCCGATCTCGTCGCACTGGCGCTCTACGACCGCCGCGGCGTGCACGGCGGCGACGTCCGGCGCCAGGGTCGAGTCCTGGGCCTGCGCCGCGCCCGCCGTGAGCAGCATCGCGAGGAGCAGGCTGGTCAGGGGCGGCGCAGATCGGGGGAGGGCGGCGATGGCGGATCGTAGAGCCGTGCGAGCACGACACCAAGGTCCGGGCCCCGCGGCGCGCCGCCCGATCTTGCTGCTTCGATGCGCCGTGAGCAGACTGCGGGACCTCGAAATCCCCTTCCTTCCCCGGCTCCCACTGATCATGCGCATCTCCCTCCCCCTCGCCCGATGGGGTGTCCTGGTCCTGCTCTCTCTGCTCCTGGCCTGCCCGGCCGCGGAGCGACCGGCCGACGACGACGACGCAGCGGACGACGACGA
>JAJDAI010001220.1 GCA_029261955.1 Deltaproteobacteria bacterium
TCCAGGGTCTTGATGAGGTCGACCGGCGGCTGCTCGCAGAAGGCGCCCTGCAGGACGACGCGGGGGTTGTCGCGTACGCGCCCGGTGCGAGCGGAGACCGCGTCGAGCCAGGTCCGCATCATCTGGTTGTGCTCCTCGACCTCGACGAGGTTGCCCGCCCGCATCAGCAGGTACAGCTCCCAGGACGGCACGCGCTCGGGGTACTTGTTGGGCTGCTCGAAGGCCTGCTCCATGAGCGCCCGGCGGGCGTCGTACAGGGCCATGGACGCGCGCAGGCGCTCGTCGGTGATCTTCGCGCCGCCGAGGCCCTCCAGGCCCTCCGCCAGCTCCTGCAGCTCGCTGCGGAAGAAGCGGCCGCCCAGGTCGAAGACGAAGTTCTGCGGCACGTCGAGGTACTTGACGTAGCGGCCCTCGAACAGCAGCTGCCACATGCCCGAGAGGTTGCGGATCACGTCGCAAGTGGACGGGAAGACGAAGCCGTCGAGGCAGTCGAGCTTGCCCCCGACGCCCAGCTCCACGACCGAGCGCGGCAGGTGGCAGATGTAGCTCTGGAAGTACGCGTCTCCGCGGATGATCTCCAGGCTCTCGCCGCCGCCGACGATGCCGACCGGCAGGAAGCCGGCGGCGTGGATCACCTCGTGGGGCGCGTAGCCCGGCAGGCAGCCGATCGCCTTGCGGCCGGTGCGTTCCTTCCACGCCACGACGGACCCCAGGTCCAGGTCGTCCACCAGCTGTTGGCAGCGATCGATGATCTCCGCGGCCGGATCGGTTGTCATCGGTGCGCCCATTCCGGCTCCCTACGTTCGAGGAATGACGCGATGCCTTCGGCGGCGTCGTGGGTTTGCATGAGGCCCTGCAAGTAGAGGTCCTCGACTTCTTGAAGCTGGCCGTAGACCGCAGCCCGCAGGCCCGTCCGGGCGGCCTGGGTGGCGTAGCGCAGCGCGGCGGAGGAGCGCGGCAGCACGTAGCGGGAGAGCCAGTCCTGGAAGACGGCCTCCAGGTCGCCCTTGGGGGTCACCGTGGTGACGAGCCCGGTGGCCTCGCTGGCGGCGATGCTGCGGCCGGTGAGCAGCAGCTCCTCCGCCCGCGCCTGCCCCAGCCGCGCCGGCAGCAGCACCGAGGCCGCGGGCGCGAAGACCCCCAGCTGGATCTCGGGCTGGCCGATCATCGCGCCTTCCTCGGCCATCAGCACCGAGCAGGCCGCCGCGACCTCGAGCCCGCCGCCCAGGCACTGGCCGCGCAGCAGCGCGACCGTGGGCAGGGGGAAGGCGATGAGCGCGCGGATGAGCCGGTGGAAGCGGGGCAGCATGGCGTCCACTTCGCCGGGGGCGTGCTCCTCGACCGAGGCGCCGAAGGAGAAGTGCTTGCCCGCGCCTTCGATGGAGACGCAGCGCAGCGGCCCTGGCCGGCAGGCGGCGTCCAACAGGACCGCGGTCAGCGCCTCGCACATCGCGGTGTCGAGCACGTTGCCCTTCGGCTGGTCGAGCACCACGCGCAGCACCGCGCCGTCGTGCTCGCTGCGGATGGTGACCGGGCTGGTCACCTGGACAGCGCCTTGATGTGCGGGTTGAGGGTCTGGATGAAGGCCTCGTCCCAGACCGCGCCCTCGGCCAGCTGGCGGCGCAGGGCCAGGAAGTCCACCTCGCGCTCGCCCCGGGTGCCGTCGTTGAAGGCGCGGAAGCCGGCGTTTGCCTCGGTCATCATGTTCAGCGACAGCCAGGCGCGGTTGGACTCGCGGTTGCGGTCCCAGTGCTCCAGCTTGTGCTTGCGCATGCTCTCGAGCGCCTTGTTGAGGCAGTCGGGCATCGTCTGCGCCAGCTTGAAGGTCAGCTCGCCGACCAGGGTGTCGAGGCGGCTCAGGTCCACCTCGCCGCGGGCCATCAGCTCCTTCGCGGCCTTGCGGTCGGCGCCGGTCTTGTACTCGCCGTGCACGATGCGGCCGTAGTCGTCGACGTAGCGGTCGGTGATGACCATGGGGTTCGCGATGAACTCGCCGTCCACCTTCAGGGCCGGCGCCACCTCGGTGATCATCCCGTAGCGGTAGGCCTTGTGGGCCGACCAGGGCTCGCAGAGCGTGATGCTGAACATCGCCCGCTCGATGCCCACGAAGAGCGGCAGGAAGTCCGTCGAGCCGCCGTCAGGCACGGAGCCGTGCTTGGGGCCGGCCTGGCTGAACATGGCGAGGTCGCTGGCGACGGTGAAGTCGGTCGCCATGCCGATCTCCTGCCCGCCGCCGACGCGCATGCCGTTGGCCCGGCAGATGACCGGCTTGTCGCAGTGCAGGATCGCCGTGACCATGTCGTTGAACAGGCGCATGTACTGGCGGTACTCGTGCGGCTGGCCCGAGTAGTACTCGGCGTATTCCTTGGTGTTCCCGCCCGTGCAGAAGGCCTTGTCGCCCGCGGCCGTGAAGACGACGGCGACGCAGGCGCGGTCGTTGGACGCCTTGCGGAAGGCCAGGATCGTCTCCTTGACCATGGGCGTCGTGTAGCTGTTGTACTGCTTCGGGTTGTCGAGGACGATCCACACGTTGTGCAGGCCCTCGACCCTGCCGCCGTCCGGCGTCGGGATGGGCCGCTCCTCGTAGCGGATCTCGGAGAACTCGAAGTCGGGGACCAGGTTGTGGTCGAGAAACTCGGTCATGGGGCAGTCCAGTTCAGGGGACGAGCACCGGGCGCTCGCGGATTTCGTGGGCCTTGACCGCCTCCAGCACGGCCTGCACGTCGTCGAGCGGGAAGCGCTTGACGAGCGGGGCGACCTGGATGGAGCCGTCGAGGACGAGCTGAAGCAGGGGGGGATAGAGATCGGGCAGGCAGCCCCAGTTGCCGAGGGCGCGGGCGTCCAGGGCCATGAGGCGGGAGAGGCGGATGGTGACCTTGCCGCTCGTGTAGCCGACGACGAGCAGCACGCCGGCGGGGCCGAGCAGCGAGTAGGCCAGCTCCTGGCCCGCGGTGGAGCCCGAGCACTCGAGGACGCGCAGGCCGCCCGCGACGCCCGTCGATCGCTGGATCGCGCCGATCGCCTTCTTGATGGCGCGGCCGTCGCCCTTGGCGTCGAAGGTCTCGTGCGCGCCCATCGACGCAGCCTGCGCGAGTCGGGCCTCGTCCACGTCGATGGCCACGACCTGGGCGCCCATGGCTCGCGCCAGCTGCACCGCGTAGATGCCGACGCCGCCGCAACCGACGACGACGACCGTGCCCCCCGCAGGGAGCTCCGCGCGCAGCAGGCTCTGGTAGGCGGTGGAGGCTGCGTCAGCGAGCACGCTCAGGTCGCGCAGTGTCACGCCGCCCAGGTCCTGGTCGGCGTCCGTGCAGTTCGGCACAGGGCAGAGGCCCAGCGCGGGGACCTCGAGGTGCGAGGAGAAGCCGCCGTGGCCGTCGTTGCCCGGCATGAACTGCTGCGGGCACATGGTGCCCAGGCCCGCCTGGCACATGGCGCAGAGGCCGCAGGGCAGGACGGCGGGCACGATGACCGCCTGGCCGAGCAGGTGCTCGGAGCCGGGACCCGCGGCCCGCACGAAGCCGGCGACCTCGTGTCCGAGGGCCAAGGGGAGAGGGGCCCGCGTGCGGACCCCCTCGTAGTAGAAGCCGAGGTCGGTGTGGCAAACCCCGCAGCCGGCGACTTCGACCAGCACGCGCCCGGCTGCGGGCGGCGTTGCGGTGCTTGTCTCCCGACGCAACGGAGCGTCGGGTGCGGTCATGAGCCAGCGCGTCACGTCGAGCATGGATCGATCCCCTCGTGTGCGGCCCAAACTGCAAGCAGCGGGCCACTGGGGATCGATCGGAGATCGCAGGGGATTCCCTGGATCGCTCAACGGAGAACAGGGTCCGTTGGCACAGAAGCCGTGCCTTATGGCACAGAGTTCAGGTTCGGGTCGGGGGGGCGCGCTGGGCTGCGCCGGGGCCTCTGCGGGGTGCGGCGATCAGGCCGAAGGCGACGAGTCGCCGAATTCCTCGCGCACGTACTGGCCGAGCACGCCTTCGGCGTAGTCGTAGGCCGACCAGACGGTCACGCCGGCGGCGATGAAGCAGAGCCACCAGCCGATCTGCTGCATGGGCAGCGCGAAGCCGAGGTAGTCGTCGCTGAGGTGCCAGTGGTCGAAGAGGTAGAGGATCACGAGCGCGATCTGCGCCGTGGCCTGCACGACCGCCTTCACCTTCCCGCTGATGCGGGCGGCCAGCACGATGTTCTGGAGCCCCGAGAAGACGCGCAGGTAGGCCACCAGGATGTCGCGCGCGAAGAAGATGCACATCATCCAGAGCGGCATCCAGCCCGCCGAGACGAAGCCGAGGAAGACGAACATCCGAAAGATGCTGTCCGACAGCGGGTCCAGCAGCTTGCCGACCGCGCTGACCTCACCGATGCGGCGGGCCACGATGCCGTCCATGACGTCGGTGATCTCGGCGATCACGAGGCCCAGCAGGCACAGGCCGAGCCAGCCGGGGTGGATGACGTCGCTGCTGCCCAACTGGTGTGCCACCAGGGTCAGCGGGGCCAGGACGATGCGGCTCGCGGTGATCGCGTTGGGGGTCGTGCGGAGCCGGAAGCGGCGCTTGCCTTCTTCTGCCACGCTGCCTCCCAGGCGGATGTGTCCGCGGGCACCTTTCTACCCCAGGGCTCCGAACCCGTCGAGCCGGGGTGCCGGGGCGCGGGCGAGGAGGCCGCTCGGCTCCGCTGACCTCAGGGGGCGACGCAGGCCTCCAGGCGCCGCAGGTCGCCGTCGGCCCCCAGGGCCTCCAGCCGTGCGCGGGCGTCGTCGACGGCGCTGCCCTGCTCCTGGCTGCCCGGGGGCAGCAGGCGCGCCTGCTCCAGGACGACCAGGGCGGCCTCGTAGGGCATGCCCAGCGCCTCGGCGGCCCGCAGCGCCTTGCGCCAGGCCCGCCGCGCGGCCCCGCTGCGCCCACGCAGCCAGGCCCGGGTCCCCTTCAGGAGGTGCCGGCGCGGCCGGAAGTAGAGGTAGCTGAGCGCGCCGCCCGCCATCAGCCCGGCGGCCTTGCGGTCGAGCTGATCCAGGGTCCAGCCGGGTGGCAGACTGGGCGCCTGGCCCCCCTTGGCGGCTTCGCGCGCGGCGAGCACCGCCTCGCAGGCCCCGCCGAAGCCTGGCAGGTGGGTGAACAGCGCGACGGGGTGCTGCGCGTGGAGGCGGAGCATCTCGGCCACGTCGGCGAGCGCGCCCTCGAAGTCGCCCGCCCGTGCTCGGACCTGCGCCCGGACCCCGTGGAAGCCGACGTGGGTGAAGGGGTCGAGCACGGGGATGAGGGCCTCGGCTTCGGCGAGGTTCGATGCGAGCTGCGCCCCCTCATCCAGGGCCAGCAGGGCGGGAACCGAGAAGGTCAGGCCCCAGGACTCGTGCTCGGTGTTGCTCACGAAGCGACCCATGGCGGTCGCCTGGGCGAAGTCGTCCCGCGCGTCC
>JAJDAI010000123.1 GCA_029261955.1 Deltaproteobacteria bacterium
CGTCGGACGTGTCGTCGTCATCCGCCGAGTCGTCGTCGTCGGACGTGTCGTCATCGTCCACGGAGTCGTCATCGTCCGCGCTGGCGTCGTCGTCGTCCCCGGTACCCCCAGGACATGCGCTCAACAGAACCAGCGCCAACAGCAGAAACCACAACCGAGCAATCAGCATCGTGCCACTCCCAGGCCGCAGACCCCTGATCTGCGACCGACGCAAGTTACCAGCTGCCCGTCCCTCTCCACAGGGCGCGGTGGTGCTCGATTGGAAGCTTCTTCCCTTCGACCTGGAACAGGCCGTGCACTCAGCCAGAACTCGCGGGCGTGAGCTGGGCCGAGGCTCTATCGTCTGCGCTGGAGAGCCCATGCGATTCGCGTTCCTGCTGATGCTCTTCCCGGGGCTGGCCCAAGCGGCCACCGCCGAGGAGCTGCTGCACGCCCTGGACATCGTCGACGAGGACGTCATCGACGCGACCGGCCAGTTCCTGCAGCAGCAGGGCGTGGTGCGCAGCAGCCTCGGGCCCATCGTGCCCCTCAGCGAGCCCATGGCGGTCGTGACCACCGGCATCGCGGCCGACGTGGAGTCCGGCAACGACCACGACCTGGGCCACACCGGCTACGACCCGCTCGACCCCGGGTCCGCCGTCTTCGACCAGGCGCTGCTGACCCTGACCCTGCAGGTGCCGGACGGCATCCACTCCTTCCTGTTCGACTGGTACTTCCTGTCGCGCGAGTACCCCTACTACGTGGGCAGCGAGTTCAATGACCGCTTCACGGTTCTCCAGGAAGGCGCTGAATACACAGGGAACATCGTCTTCGACCACCAGGAGAACGTGGTCGACGTGAACAACGCGCTCTTCACGGTGGTCGACGCCGGCAGCCTCACGGGCACCGGCTTCTGGCGGGCAGCCCAGGGCACGCCCAACGACTTCGACGGCGGCGGCACGGGCTGGGTCACGACCCGCAGCCCGGTGCAGCCCGGCGAGATCATCACGCTGCGCTTCGACATCCACGACCTCGCCGACGGCATCTACGACTCCGGCGTGGTCCTGGACAACTTCCGCTGGAGCGAAGGCGAGATCGACGACCCGGTCTCCGCGGTTCGCCCCGAGCTGCACTACCTGACCCCGAAGTCCGGCTCCGTGAGCGGCGGCGAGGACATCACCCTCATCGGCCGCGGCTTCACGACCGCGTCCCGCGTCTGGTTCGGGGACGTCCTCGTGTCGCCCGAGGACATGGAGCTGCTCGACAACGAGGCGCTGCGCGTGCGCCTGCCCGCCTCGCCGATCGGCCCCGGGCTCGTGCCGGTGACGCTGCGGGTCGACGACGACGGCGAGATCCTGCACGGCGGCTTCACCTGGGTGGTTCGATCCACCGACGGGGCGCCCCCCAACCTGGAGGAGCTGGACCCGGTCGAGGGGCCCGAGCGTGGCGGCACGGAGCTGCGGCTCGTGGGGCAGCGCTTCACGGACGCCACGCGCGTCTTCTTCGGCGACACCCCGGCCCAGGACCTGCGCTTCGTCACCTCGACGGAGCTCCGGGTGACGGCCCCGGCCCTCGCTCCCGGCCCCTGGGTGGTTCGCGCCACGACCGAGGCCGGGCGCTTCGAGGGCACGCCACAGATCTTCTTCTCACGGGGCGAGCTGCCCCCGCCGGTGGCCGCAGGCACGACGGCCGAAGGCTGCGAGGCGAACCTCGGCGGCGGCGCGGGTGGCCTGCTGGCCCTGCTCGGCTTCGGCCTGCTGTTGCGCCGGCGGCGAGCCGCCCTCTTTGCGCTGCTCCTCGTGGGCTGCGGCAGCGACAGCGGCCTCGGCACGGCGGTCTTCGACGCCCCCATCGCGGAGGCGCGGATCCTGGCCCAGGCCGTCGAGGCCGACCTGGAGGGGCCGCTGCCCGGCCGACGCGCGGCGAGCGCCCCCCTCTTCGCGCCGCTGCGCATCGACGGCGCCTTCTCCTACGGGTTCGGCGGCACGAGCCTGACCTGGGACTGGACCATCCTCGAGGCCCCGCCGGAGTCCAACGCCGCCCTCGAGGGGGCGGACGCCGACGAGTCCGCAGTCACCCTCGCGCCCGACGTGGCCGGCACCTACCTGATCGAGCTGGTCGTGCAGGACCACCGCGGTCGGCGCAGCCACGCCTCGGGCGTCGTCGTGCACGCGGTGCCCTCGGAGTCGCTGCGCGTGCTGCTCGACTGGAACGACGCCGGGCACGACCTGGACCTGCACCTCATCCAGCCCGACGGGCAGTGGTTCGACGCCGGGGACTGCTTCTACGGGCGGCCCAACCCCAGCTGGGGCTCGGCGGAGCTGACCGCGGACGACCCGCGCATCTCCGAGGACGCAGACGGCGGGCAGGATCAGCGGCTCGAAGAGGACATCACCCTGCCGGAGACGAGCCCGGGCACCTACCAGGTGCTGGTCCACCACGTGAACAACCGCGGGGACGACCAGCCCATCCGCGCGCGCGTCCAGCTCTGGGTGGCGGGGGACGAGGTCCAGCTGGACCTGGACGACGCGGAGCTCGCGCAGGGCGAAGTCTGGCGGGCTCTGACCGTCACGATGCCGGGCGGCCTGGCCAACCCCATCGACCAGCTGACGGACCACGAGGCCCTCGGAGGGCCGCCGCTCAACGTGCGCGAGTCGCTGAACATCGACTCCCTCGAGTAGCCCTCAGTCGCTGTAGGGCGCCGGGCCGATGAAGCCCCAGCCCGTCCAGTCCATGCCCGGCAGTCCGATGAAGTCGCTGTTGGGCGCCAGGTCGACGTGGAAGTGGTTGTCGTGCGCCACGTTGTAGTTCGGCGTCAGGATGGTGTTCCAGATCTGCTGCGCGTTCCAGCGGTAGGCGGAGTCGTAGAGCCAGGCGCCGGCGTCGGTCGAGGGGCTGCTGGTGTCGTGCTCCCAGTGGTCCTCGAGGGTCCAGAGCCCGCCGTCCGCAAAGTCGAACCCGTAGATGTCTATGGCGTTGGCGAAGGCGTGCTGGCTCAGGTCCGTGGTGTCGGAGATCACGCGGCAGTTGTAGGTGCCGATGTGGCGCATGGCCTCGACCCCGAAGGGCTCGACGTCCTCGACCGTGTCCGCCACGGCGGCGGCCATGTTGCAGCCGGCGAGCACCCGGGGCGTCTCGGTGCCGGAGGTGTTGCGCAGCTCGACGCCCAGGACCGGGGACAGCAGCCAGACCGGGTCCTCGATCAGGCAGTCGAGGCCCGGCTGGTCCGTGGGGTGGTCGACGTCGCGGATCGTCGGCTCGAAGGCCACACCCCGCGCCGCCAAGTCGAGGTGGCAGGACGAGAGGTCCGTCGCCGCGCCCGGCATGCAGACGTACTGCTCGGTCCAGGGCTCGTTGGCGCGCTCGGCGACGACGCAGCCGTAGTCGGGGCGGCAGCCGGTCGAGGGGAAGAAGGAGAAGTCGCAGCGGGACAGGCAGGCGCCGTCGTCGAGGGACGGCGCGTTCGCGGGCAGCTCGGCGTCGGCGGTGCAGAAGGTGACGGGGTGCCCGGGCTCGTCGGAGCAGTACAGGTCGCAGCCCACCGTGCAGGTGCCACGGGGAAAGCCGTCGCCGTCGTCGAAGCAGGTCCCGTCGGCGAAGTCGCAGTCGGCGTCGCTGTCGCAGGGGGAGCCGATCCAGCCGGTGGGGCCGTCCTCGACCTCGGTGGCGTCGTCGTCGTCGACCGCGTCGTCGTCGTCGGCCGCGTCGTCGTCGTCGGCCGCGTCGTCGTCGTCGGCCGCGTCGTCGTCGTCGGCCGCGTCGTCGTCGTCGACCGCGTCGTCGTCGTCGACCGCGTCGTCGTCGTCGAGGTCCGGCACGTCGTTGGAGTCGAGATCGCCAAGCCCTCGAGGCTGGGGGCAGGCGGCGAGGAAGACCAGCAGGAATAGGGTTCTCACGGCCGCGGAGCGTAGAGCACCAGCATCCTCAGTCAACGACGTTCACGACGCTCCCGCCGACGATCGTCATGGCCACGCCGATCTTGAGCGGGCCCTTCCCGACCTTCATGTCGACCCGGAAGGTGCTGCCGGCCGTGCGGTCCGTCTGCGCGATCCCGCCGAGGGGCTGCACGAAGGCCGCGTTCCCATCGACCTCCAGGACCACCAACTCGGCATCGGCGTTCTGGCCCACGCGGCGCATGTCGATGGACGAGCCATCACGCCGGCTCTCCAGGCTCGCGGCCACCGAGATCGAGTCGCTGCTCAGGGACAACAAGGTGTAGCGCGTGACGATCACGAGGGTCAGGGGCCCGAACTCCCGCACCTCCACCGCCTGCCAGCGCGCACCGAGCCCGACGGGCTCCTCGGGCAAGGGCGTCACGAGCCGGCGCGCCGAGTCGGAGATCGCGAAGTGCAGCTCCTCGTCGTCGGCCTCGTAGGCGTCGTCGCGCTCGAAATCGGCGCTCAGGGGAATCCCGCGGTCCGTGACCCGCAACACCCCGCGCCGCCCCGCCAGCCGACCACCCGCGAGCGTCTCCTCCTTGCGGCCGTCCTTGCGCATCCGCTGGATGTCCTCGGCCACGAAGCTGTAGGTGATCGTGCCGTCGGTGACGTCCTGGACCTGCAGGAGCAGGCGGTAGTCGATCTGCCGCTCGCTCACCTTGTCGGTCGGCCAGGCCGAGAGATCCATCGTGGTCTGCACCTCGCTGGAGTAGGCCACGGTCTCGGTGTGGCCCGCCGCGGGCGTCAGGCGCAGCGTCGCGCGGGGTTCGACGCCGGGTTCCAGCAGCTCGACCCTCGGCTGGACCAGCGGCTGGGGGGCCGCGAGGGCGGGCGAGGCGAGCAACAGGAGGACGAAGAGGGTCACGTGCCCCACCCTAGCCGGTCGATCCAGGCCATCGCGATCGCCCAGGCGCGCTCGGCCGCGGGCTCAGGGCTCAGGAAGACGTCGTGCAGCGCCCCCTCGACCGCCTCGCTCCAGGCGCGCGGGCCCAGCTCCCGACCGAGGCGGGCCATCGTGTCCACGTCCAGCACGACGTCGCTGTTCAGGTAGGTGGGGTTCCAGTCCTCCCCTCCCCCGCTGCGCGCGCTGTGCAGGGTGAGGATGGGCATCGGCAGGTCCAGTCCCCCTTCCACCCGCTCGTGCGCGCGCGCGACCGCCGCCAGCCAGCCGAGCCGGTGCGGCAGGTCCCCGGGGCGCTTCCAGGCCTCGTCGTAGCTCCAGCGCCCCCCGCGTCCGTAGCGGCGGTGCAGCGACCAGGAGAAGAAGGGACGGACCTGCCGCGGCAGGATGTTGGTCGGGCGGAGGTGGGCCGCGAGCGGCACGAGGGCGCCGAGCAGCAGCCGCTCGCGCCGCGAGGCCCGGAACGCGAAGAACGGAGCGTCGAGGAGCAGGGCGTCGACTTCGCCGACCGCAGCCCGATCGGCCGCGTAGACCGTCGCGATGAGGCCGCCGGTGGAGTGGCCGAACAGCAGCAGCCGCCGGTGCCCGTCCCGTCCCCGGATCCGCCGGATGGCTGCGTCGATCTCCTCGCGGTAGCTCGACAGGTCGTCGGTGTAGGCCTGGAGCTGACCGGGCCGCAGCGAGCGCCCGCAGCGGCGCAGATCCAGGGCGTAGAAGGCCAGACCAGCCGCCGCGAAGCGGGCGCCGTACTCCGCCTGGAAGAAGTAGTCGTTGTGCCCGTGCAGGTAGAGCACCGCCCCGAGGGGCTCGGCCGGCGGCGACCGGTACCGCACCAGCGTCGCCACCGTCGGAGGCCAGCCGTCGGGCGCGAGCGTGATGGTCTCGGCGTCGTAGCCGTCGAGCACGTCCAGGCTGCGCTTCACCGGCGCACCCACAGGTGGTCGAGGCGGTAGCTGTTCTGGCCGTGGTTGGAGACGTGCAGCAGGACGGGGTCGCCGGCGGACAGGCTGAAGCCTTCGTCGATGACCTCGTGCAGCTCCGCTTCGGCCGGGATCGGGACCTCCGTCTGCCAGAACGAGCTCGAGCCCAGGCGAAGAGCGAGCGTCGCGACCGCGCCCTCCTCCAGCGACGCCAGCGCCCCCTGGAACAGCAGCAGCTCCACGGCGTGCTCGGGCCCCACGTCCACCAGGGCGGGCTGCTGGAGCGTGACCCAGCCGCAGCGATCGGTCTGGATCTCGATCTGCTCGTCCTCGATCGCGACAGCCGCTTCGGGGTCGCAGCCGGGTGTGGGCGGGCTGCCGAAGGGGTCCTCGGCGGCGGGCACCGCGGTCCAGGCGGCGGAGTCGACCAGATCGACCGGCTCGGCCGGTTCGACGGGCGCGCAGGCGCTCAGCAGCAGGACGAGGAGGACGCGCACGACCGCGAGCTTGGGGCCCCGATCACGATCTGTCGAGGTACGTCGTCCGTACACAGGCCACAGAAGGTGTTGATCAGGACCGCTCGCTGACCCATCATTCAGCCGCCCCCACTTCGCCCGACAGTTCGCAGTCCTCCCCGGAGCCGCTCCATGCGCCGATCCTTGTTGTTCGTCCCCCTGCTCTTCGCCCTCGGCGCCTGCACCGGCAGCCAGGGTGAGACTGATCTGACGTACTACTCGGACATCCAGCCGCTGCTGCAGACGCACTGCACGCGCTGCCATGCCGACGGCGGCTCCGCCCCACTCGACTTCACGAAGCCCGAGGTGGTCCTCGAGTCCGCGTCCCTGATCGCCAACGCGGTCGAGGCCGACCGCATGCCGCCGGCGGCCGCCGACCCCGCCTGCCGCGACTACGAGGGCAGCGAGCGAATGCACCTGCCGGACGAGAAGAAGGCCCTGCTGCGGGAGTGGGTCGATGGCGACGCGCCCCTCGGCACGGTGGCGGACTCGGTGACTGCCCCGGAGGTCGTGCTGGACCTGCCGGATGCGAACATGGAGCTCCTCATGGAGCACGCCTACACGCCGACCTTCGACGACCCGAACAACCCGGGCAACGAGTACCGCTGCTTCGTCATCGACCCGGGCCACGACGACACGTTCTTCATCGAGGCGATGGCCCCCATCGTCGACGCGCAGTCCATCGTGCACCACATCGTGCTCTTCACGATGGAGCGCGGGCAGGAGCCTGCCGACTACGACCCCGCGGTCGGCTACGAGTGCATCGACGACAGCGGCGCGGTAGACGGCATGGTCGCCGGCTGGGCGCCGGGCGCGGTGCCGCTCGAGTTCGAAGATGGCAAGGGCCTGCGCATCGACGACGACGAAGTCCTCGTCATGCAGATGCACTACTACCAATCCGGCCCCGACGTGCCCTCGGACCAGAGCGGCTACCAGTTCCGCACCGTCGACGAGGCGCAGCGCGTCTTCATGCTGCCCCTGGGCAGCTTCGACTTCTTCATCCCGGCCGGCGCCGAGGCCCACACCCACCAGGACAGCTTCCGCTGGAACCAGGGCTTCGACGTCGAGGTGCTGGCCACCTTCCCGCACATGCACGTGCTGGGCTCGGGCTACAAGGCCTGGGTCGAGGACGAGGCGGGCGAGAAGTGCCTGGTGGAGTCGGAGCGCTACGACTTCGACAACCAGATGACCTACGAATTCAAGGACAGCTTCATCCTGCGCGACGGCGACACCGTCAAGTGGGAGTGCACCTGGAACAACAGCACCTCGAACGCCGAGCGGGTCTTCGACGATCCCGTGGACACGCAGTACGGCGAGCGCACGGACGAGGAGATGTGCTTCTTCTTCACGATGGGCGCGCTGTCGCTGTAGCTTTCGCTGTTCTTTTAGAGAGTTAGCGCCGAAGGCAGGTTCCACGGGACGATATTGTTACACCTCCTGTTACGGATTGGTGTAAAACGGTGCCCCCCGTGGAGGTGCCGTGGCCGGCTCCAGAATCAGCAACACCTCGAAGCCCTCGACCCTGAAGTGCGGTCCTCGCGGCGCGTCGTGGCGCTGCATCCCGCTCCGGGGGCCTCACCCCGACAACACAACTCGTTGGTACTGGACCTGCAGGCAAGGGGCGGACACGGTCTGGAGCGCCTGGCTGACTGAGGGGGAGGCGCAGGAGCGCTTCGGCGCGACCGTGAATGGCAAGCTCGGGGACCCCGTCGCCCCGCAGCAGAGTTGCCTCGCCGATTTGCTCAACGCCTGGCTCGACCACCAAGAGAGTCGAGTGGCCGAGCGCGAGATCTGGCAGAGGCGGCGCGACGAGAAGGAGGCGGCTTCGGGGCAGTCGGCGGCCTCGTCTGGCGCTCGGCGCCCGGGGCTCGCCCGGGGTTCCCTTCGGAGATACGAGCAGTCCTGCGTCCGAGTCGCTCAGATGCTCGGCGCGGACCTGGACATCCCCCGGGTGAGCACCTCGCTCCGCAGGGGCGTGCTCGCTCGGCTCGAGGCCGGAGACGCGGCGACGACGATCTCATCGGACCTCGACAGCCTGGCTGCGGCCTGGGCCTGGGGGGCCAGCGGGGGGCGGCACTACACACAGGGCGCCGTGCTCGAACTGCCCTATGTGGGACGCGAGACCCGGCGCGAGAAGTACACCCCCTCCCGCGAGGAGGTCCTGCAGGTCATCGAACGCTTGAGACGGCCGTGGATGCGGGAGGCCAGCAGCATCCAGCTGGAGCATGGATGCCGGATCGAGGCCATCGCCGACCTGACGGCCGAGCGCCTCGACCTGCCGCGCGGACAGCTGCGGCTGAGTGCCAAGGGGCACAACCGATGGGTTCCTCTGACGGGCGCGAGCCGAGCGGTTCTGGCCCCGCTGGCAAACGGCAAGGCACATCAGCAGCGCCTCTTCGATGTTCGGGCCACGACCATCAAGAACACCCTCAACGGCGAGGACTGGCGCAGCATCGCTCCGAAGCCGTGGCTTCGGACGTGGGCACGCAGGGAGCTCGACGCCGAGTGGGTTGGGGAGTGGCAGCAGGACTGGACACTGGAGTGGCTTCGCGCCTGGTCGCGGGCGTGGGACGTCGAAGCCCACACCGAGCGGGTCGAGGCGATCCGCCGCCTGTGCCCGACGCGCGAGGAGCGCACCGGCCCGGTCTCGGCCGCCTGGAGGCGGGTCAACGGACTCTCCCTGGCCTGCATCGAAGCAGGCTGCCGACGCTTCACGACCCACGGCATCCGGCGTCGAACCTGCACCGACTTCATCGCGTCCGGAATGCCGGTGCACCTCTACTCGGTGCTCGCCGGGCACAGCGCCCAGGTCGCCTTGAAGCACTATGCGGACGCCGACCGAGGGTCGATGGAGCAGGCAATGGGCTCCGTGGTCCGCGCATGGGCTGGCTCCAGCAAGACCTAGGCGCCCGGCATTCAACTCCTCCGGCGGATATGCGGGGGCTCGCGCCTGGACCCTCTGGTTGCAGCTTCGCCGGTCGCGAGGGGGGGCGCCGGCGACAAGTGGGCAACCACGGCCGCCCAGGCGACGAGTTCCTTGCCCCCGGGCCCTGACGAGACCAGTCCCGTCTCCCGGAGCCATCGCCGAGCGACCGCGTCGGAACAAGGCAGCTTCGCCGCAGCCTCGGTGACGCTGTAGATGCCGCCCAGCCCCTGCTGGAGCCGGTCGGAGGCCCTCCGGCTGCGGCGCGAAGAGGTCGGCGCGGCCGGAAAGACGGACTGAGCCAGTTCGCTCGACTCATCCACGTCGACGCGCGCAGGCTGCGCCACCGGAGCCGCTGCCCTGTTTGGCGTGGGATCGCCGAACCGGAGCCCCGCCCCTGGCCTGGAGTGCGCCAGCTTGGCCGCGTGCTCCGGGCCGAGGTGCTCAACCGCGCGAAGCCCGCCGCTCTCCGGCGAATCGATACCGGAGGAGCGCCAACGCTCGGCCCCCGCGAAAAGCCGGAAGCTGAAGGAGGTGCCGGGCTCGTGCTTCTGCACACCTGCCCAGGGGGGCGGTCCGACGGTCATTGCTGGTACGCCATCTCGACGGCGACGACCGGCGCGTACTCACTGTGCACCGGCGGTTCCGCGACGCGCCAGCCATCCACTGTTCCATGGACAGCAAACGGGGGCGCATCACGGTTGCGCTCCAGCCACGCCGTGACGTAGGCCGCGAGCACCCGACCGCTCAAGGCCGGCGCCGGCAGGCTCCCTTGTCTCTGCGAGCGACGGGGTGGCGAAGCCACGACCAGGTAGCCGTCTCGGATCACCTCCTCGATCAACGCATCCAGCAAGCAGACGACAAACGCGCCCGAGCTTGCCAGCGCCCCCGCGAAGTCGAAGAGGGTCTCCAGCCCAATCGAACTGTGGCCCGCCTCCAGTCGATCGATGGCGGACTGCGACAGCTCCAGACGGTCGCCGAGTTCGGCCTGCGTGAGCTTCTGCCGCACCCGGAGGCCGGCAATCAGTCGCCCCTGGAGTTCTTTCCGCAGCACGGCGCGGCTTTCGGACTGTGGATCAAGCATGACCTCGTATACCATCCCTAAGCATGCCAATGCATTGAAATGGTTCCGTGGTCGCACTGCACCATGGGACCGGAGCGGAGGGAAGCGACGTGCACGAGTCCGAACCCGACTGCCGCTGCTCTCCCACCTCGATCGTCGGCCTCCGCCCCCTCGTGGGCGAATTCCCAGACACCTGGGATCGACGGATCTGGCACTGGACACCGCCGGCCTCCGGGCTGTCCGCAGCGGCGACCGTGTCGCAGGTCCTGGAGACCTCTGCCCTGCCAATCCTGATGCCTCGCGGCCCTCGAGACCGAGCTCGCATGGCCTCCCAGCGCTCCATCGGTCGACTCCTCGGCGATCTCTGTGGCGTCGAGATCGCGGCCAGCTTCGGACCGAGCGAAGACCGACAGCTGCGAGAGACCCTCGCAGTCGTCCGCCACCCGAGGACGCGTGAGCCCCTCAGCCCCAACCAACAGAGGCGCGTGCTCGCGCTGAGAAAGGCCTGTGCCGTCACCGCGCGCCGACTCCGTCACGAGGACGCCCGTGAGCAGCGCGGGAGCCGCCGATGACGCCCTCTCAATTCCTGATCCTGGCGCCGCACCTGAAGCCCAAGCCGTTGCTGGCGCTCCACCTGGCTGCCGGGGCCGGCCTGCTCAGCGGCGAGATCCTCGGACTGACGACCGGCGCGTTCGACTGGGAACAACGGCGGGTCTGGATCGAGTCAGGCTCCGCGCGAGGCCATCCCGAGGTCGCGGCCTCCCGGTATGTCTACCCGGCAGCCTGGACATGGACCGCCATCGAGCGCCGCGTGAGTCCGACCGGACCGGACCGCCTGCTCTTTCCCGGCAAGACCCCCGGCGTCCCGCTGGAGCGACTCGACCGGACGATAAAACGCGCCTGCCGACGCGCCTTCACGGACGACGGGCAGTTCTTCACGCTGCTGGACGCGCGAGCGTTCCACCAGGCGGCGATGAAGCAGCTCGGCCTACCGCAAGCGGTGGTGGCCGGCAGCCTCTGCGAGGACGGGCGTCGGGAGGTCGGGCGGGCCAGGTTGTCCAGGTGGAGGAAGGCGCAATCGGATGTAGCCCGCGCCTGGACCCAGATCGACCGGCCTCCGCAATGGGCGCCTCCCCGCGGCGTGCCTGCTGCGCCAGCAGTCGACGGGGCTCCGTCGAGAGCAATCCGCGGACCGGGCAGGAACCTGCGCCCGAGCCCTGAGCCTGCGCCTCGGCACCTCGCTCCCGATCCAGGGTTCGTACACCGAGGAGTTCCCGACGTCGAAGGCGAAGAGGCCCCGGCGGGACGGAGCAGAAACCTGGCTCCTCTGGAGCCGTACCACCGACGCCCAGTGCATGTGCCGCCGAAACCGACGGCGAAACCCAGGAATCGGGATGCGCGCCGCCACCGTGCCCCACGCCGAGCGCCTGGACAGCTCCCGGTGCGCTCCGAACCCGAACGGAACGGTCCGCCGAGCGGGGCGGCCGGGTGGCGCCAGGTGCTCGAGACGATCGTCCTGTGGGAGACGGCTCGGCCGCTGGTGGCGCGGCTGGTGACGCTCCCCGAACTCCGCAGATTCCTCCCAGGTGCCCCCGACGATGTGCTCGAGGCCTTCATCGAGTCGCTCTCCGATGAGGAGGAGGGGGCGCCGACGCCGGCCGGGGGCCTGGCAGACCCCTCCCAACCGCTCTCGTGGGTCTACCCGGTCCTCGCGCAGGAATAGCCGGGGCAGCTGAGCGCGGCGCGGCGGAGCCCCCAGGGGCCAGGCCCACCCTGACCCGGCGACTTGCCTCCCCACACCGTGCCGGGAGCGCAGGCTCGGGTCGCGTCGCGTTCTGTTCCAGCCGCGAACGGGCGTCCGAGGCGCTTTCCGCCCGTTGCCAACTCCACGCAGCCTGAATCGCCTGATCCGCGACCAGATCGCTCCCTTCGCCGATTCCCCTTTCTTTTCAGGGTCCTCCACGGTTTCGCCATGCAGCGCCCTCCTGAGGCAAATGGCCGGTGTTCTATCGAGAAGTGGCCGGTGTTCTGAATTCCGCCCCGATCCGACCCCCGGGCGGGACTCAGGACGCTGGGTTGAGGAGACCGAGCCATGACCCCGAGGGAGGACGGGACCACCGTGTGCGCCCAGATCGGGGCAGTGCGTCGAAAGCTGGGCACTGCGGCGGACCTGTCTCCGCTCCGAGCGATGCGCTCGAGGGGCCGCCCCCGGATTCGTCGACCCAACAGCCCGCACGAGCTGGCCGGATGCTGACAGGGGGGAAGACGCCGGAGGATCAGGTCGGCGGGTCGACCTCTGACACCGCGGCCACGACCGCTGGATCGACGAACAACGCGGAGAGCGGCATCTCAAGCGCCGCCGCCAGGGCCACGAGGGTCGCGAGGGTGACGTTGGACTCTCCCCGCTCGACCACCCCCACGCTTCGATCGTGGATCCCCGCGCGCTCTGCGAGAGCCTCCTGGGTCAGGCCAAGCGCTTCCCGCTGCTCACGAACACGGTCCCCGAGCCGCGCGGCGGCGGCCTGCCAGCGGCGCGCAGCCTCAGGCGCGTGCTTCGCAGGCGACGACGAATGGTCGTTCTTGGAGGGAGGCGCCACCTTTCAGGGTGTACGGGCCGGGCCAGTCGAGGTACACAAGTCATGACTTGTCTTCTCGTTTCCCTTCCCCAACTCGCGGAATTGCTGCGGTGGTCTGCGCCGGGCTCTCGCTGATCTGGGGCCCTGGGCGCGCCGGGACTCCCGAAGACCAGGTGGCCGTGAGCGCAGCGAGTTCCGTGGAGGAACACTGTGCAGACGTGGCGGGCGGGCGGGCCACCGAATCCGCCGAGGCCCTCGCCGAAGTCACTCAGGTCCTCGCCGAAGTCTCTCGCGCGCACGACCAATCCGGTGCCGTGCACCTCCTGTACTGGCGGGGGGTGCTGAACTCCTGCATCGGTCAGGCTGCGCGAGGGGGCGAGGACCTCCGTCGATTTCTGGGAGCGGTCGAGGCGGATCCTGCCTACGCAGCCCAAGTCCAGGACTCCAGGGTTCGGCTCCGGCGTCTGGAGCGGTCAGCCGCGGCGGCCCCTCGGGGCGATGGTCCCCGGCCGGGCCTGCTCGGGGGCTCGATCGCGTTGGGAGCAGCGGGGCTGCTCGGAGGGCTGTCCGGCTGGCAAGAGGCCGCCCGCACCGACGCCCAGGAGGCATTCGAGGAAGGGCGACGTCCTTGGGCCGACACCGAGTCGGTCG
>JAJDAI010001221.1 GCA_029261955.1 Deltaproteobacteria bacterium
GATCGCGGTGACCGCCCGGCCCTCGGCGGTGCTGGAGGGCTCGACGCGGTCGATGCCGATGATCGGACGCGCCGGCTCCTCATCCGGAACCTCCTGGGGAGGCGGCTTCGGCTTGGGGCAGCCGACCAGCAGAAGGAGCGCGAACGAGAGCAGGAGCGTGCGAGCAGTCATCGGAGAGAGTCCGTTGGGCATGGGCGTTCGGGTGAACTCCTCGAACGCGCAGCGGGTGCGCGTTTCAGGGAGGCGTCATTCCCGGGGACGCGTGGGCGGAGGCTAATATTCCACCCCCGGGGTGTCAAGCCGCGCCTTCGGGCAGCTAACCGTCTGAAAATGTTCGGTTTGTCCCCTGAATCCGGCCTGGCACGACCTTCCCTTGCGGGGTCCATCGCACAAAGCCTAGAATTGAGGCAGACGAGAAAGCCCTGCGCGGTGCGTGAGCAGCCGAAATACTGGCGCGCCCTACTTCAGGCTTATGGCCTTGTTCCTGGACGCGGTGTGCACCCCTTTTGTCAGGGGCGCCTGAAGCGTCCACACGAGCCCCTCCTACTACGGGAGGGCACGACCATCGAGGCGCCACGGCCGAGGCGGGGCATGTTCGGAAGCAGGGTTCTGGCAATCGCCGGGACCCTGTTTCTGCTTGGCGCGGGCCCGGTGGGGCAACCCCTGGACGAGGCGAACGCGCTGAAGCAGGCCGACGCCTGCGCCGAGGCCGTTCTGCGCTACGACGAGGTGCTCGCCGAGGCCGCGCCCGGGGACGGCGCCTGGGGGCCGGCGCTCTACAACCGCAGCGTGTGCCTGGAGCTGCTCGACCGCTTCGACGAGGCGGTCCTGGGCTACGACCTGCTGCTGCGGGCCGAGGTGTTCGAGGCAGACGCGCGCTTCCGGCGGGGGCTCGCGATGGCCTCCCTGGGGGATCTGAAGGCCGCCCGTCGGGACTTCGTGGCGCTGCGGTCGCAGGTCGAGGCCGGCGACCGGCTGGCCGTGGACGTTCAGATCGGGGCCCTGGACGCTCGCCTCGGGCGGGCGCGGGCGGCGGCGGCGCGGCTGGGTCCGGCCATCGAGGCGCTGCGCGAGCGGGTCGCTGATCAGCCCACGGAGGGCTGGTACCTCGCCCAGGCTCTGGTCGCGATGGGGGACCTGCACGGCGGGGCGGCCGCGAAGATCCCCCTGCGCCTCAACGTGCCTCCGCGGGTCGGGCGGCGCCTTGGCCGCCGCGCGGAGCGCCTCGAGATCGCCCAGGCCTTCTGGGCCGAGGCGGCGGCCCGGCACGAGGCGACCTGGGCCGCCGCGTCGATGCTGCACCTCGGCATGGCCTACCTCGCGCTGGCGCGGGAGCTCGACTCGCTGCGGACCGAGCTGCTGGCGCTGCCACGGCGGTCCGAGGCTCGCCAGGTTCTCAGCCTCTGGCTGGCGACGCAGGTCCCGAACATCGGCCGCAAGGCACGCGACGGGCTTCGGCTCTGCGAGCTCGTCTACACGGAGACCGCGCTGGACGACCCGTCGACCCGTTCCTGCCGGCAGCAGCTGGAGGCCTTCCCAGAGGAGCTGCTCCAGGCCGCAGGCCCCTGAGCTCAGCCCTCGTTGCCGAAGGAGATGCCCGTCGCCCGGGCCACCGAGACGAGCTCCCCCTGCGGATCGACCCGCTTGGGCTCGGAGACCGCCTCCCCGAGCGGCACCGCCACCACCGACGAGCCGCGCAGCGACGACATCGTGCGGAAGTTCCCCGCGATCACCTGGCGTGCGGCGCAGACGCCGAAGCGCGTCGCGAGGATGCGGTCCCGCGACGAGGGCGTGCCGCCCCGCTGCACGTGGCCGAGGATGGTCGTCCGGGACTCCAGGCCCACCCGCCGCTCCAGCTCGAGGCCCACGGTGTGCCCGATGCCCCCGAGCCGCTTCTTGATGAAGCCGGTGTCGACGGTCCGGTAGAAGACCTGCTCGCCGCCCTCCGCCGCGGCCCCCTCGGCGACGACGATGATGGAGAAGCGCTTGCCGCGGGCGCAGCGAGCCTGGACGGCGTCGACGATCGACTCGTAGCGAAAGGGGATCTCGGGCAGGAGGATGACGTCGCCGCCCGCCGCCATGCCCGCGTGCAGCGCGATCCAGCCGGCGTCACGCCCCATGACCTCGACCACCATGACGCGGTGGTGGCTCTCGGCGGTCGTGTGGATGCGGTCGATGGCTTCCGTGCAGACGCCCACGGCGGTGTCGAAGCCGAAGGTCTGGTCCGTCGAGCCCAGGTCGTTGTCGATGGTCTTGGGCACGCCGACGACCGGCACCCCCAACTCCGCGAACTCGTCCGCGATGGACAGGGTGCCGTCCCCGCCGATCACCACGAGCGCGTCCAGCTTGTTCCGCTTCACCGTGGCCAGCACGCGGTCGGTGACGTCGCCGGTGACGTGCTCGCCGTCGATCATCCCGTCGAAGTCGAAGGGGTTGTCCCGATTGGACGATCCGAGGATCGTCCCGCCCCGCGGCAGGATCCCGCTGACGGCTCCCCCGCTGAGCACGCGCGTCCGGTCGGTGATGAGGCCGAGGAAGCCGTCGAGCACGCCCACCGTCCGGCAGTCGCCCCCCTCGATCTCCAGGGTGCGCACAACGGCGCGGATCACCGCGTTCAGGCCGGGGCAGTCACCGCCGCCCGTGAGGATTCCAACACGCATACACACTCCTCAGCTGCCCGGTCGGGGCCGCGACGTCCAAGTGTAGAGTCCTGGACCTGGAGACTGAAATGCGTCGACTCGCCTTGCTGCTCGCTCTACCCCTGCTCGCCTGCCCTCCGAGCGACGACGACGACGACCGCACGATCCCCCCGCCCGCCGGCTGCAGCCTGACCGCGCTCGAGGTCGTGACCTTCAGCTTCAACATCCACTGGAACGAGGTCGACTACCCGCAGGCCGCCCTCAACGACCTGCTTCTGGCGGAGGAGCCGGACACGCGCTTCTTCGCCTTCGGCTTCCCGGGCGTGGTGACCCAGCTCGAGGACGCGGGCAGCAACCGGATGGCGCTGACAATCACGGACCCCGGCGACCCCGAGGACCCGCCGGAGGATCCGAACTGGGTCCAGCTCGTCTACCACCTGCCCCAGGGCTACGAGATGCCGGCGGCGATGGACCAGGAGCTCATGGTCGAGGTCGTGATCAACGGGACCGCGGGCGATGACCTCTACGCGGCGGCGAGCCTCTACGAGCTCATCCCCGACGAGCTTCCTGTGCTGCTCTTCATGACCGAGCCGGCGGAGCTGGGCACGGCCTACCCGGTCGGTGAGGCCCACCCGCTCTTCTTCGACGTCGACGTGCGCGACCGCAGCTGCCCCAGCCTGTCCGGCACGGACTGCGCCGAGATCTACAACCTCAGTGAGGTCTTCATGACCAACGTGAGCGAGGACGGCACGGCCGGCGGCGAGACCTTCGAGCTGTGGCCCACCGAGCACCGCGAGTTCAACATCGGCGGCCCCGACTACCGCGTGGTCAACACCGGCAGCTACACGCACCGGGAGATCCAGAGCTGCAACCAGAACTACGACTTCTCGGCTCTGCGCAGCACCTTCTTCGTCATCCGCGCGGACGCGGTGAACTGAGCTACCCCTCGACGGGGCTCTCGACGTCGTCGCCGGCCAGGAAGCCGGTGACCGGCTGGCCGTTGACGGTGGCGTCGATGCTGTACTCCGCCACGGAGCCTGCGCAGTTCCCGACGGCGCGAACCACGACGCGGTAGTCGCCCGGGATCTCGACGATCGACTCCAGCGCGGGGCAGGAGTACTGCTCCGGCGGGAAGGTGCAGTCGAACTCGTCGTCCTGCGAGAAGATCACGCTGCCGCTCGGGTCGATGACCACGAACGCGGGGTCGAAGGTCGTGCTCGCCGAGACGGTGTCGACAACGACGGAGACCAGGTCGCCGCCCTGGAGGGTCGTGCTCCAGATGTCGACCAGGCCGTCGTCGCAGCGCAGGGTCTCGTCCCCGTCGCCGCTGACCGCGTCGTCGTCGTCGGCTGCGTCGTCGTCGTCGGACGCGTCGTCGTCGTCGGCCGCGTCGTCGTCGTCCGCGGGAGCGCTGTCGTCGTCGTCACCCCCGCCGCCGCCGCGACGAGCGGGGCAGCCAACGATGGCGGTGGCGGTGCAAAGGGCGAGGAGCAGGCGAAGCAAGTTGAGCACGTTGAATCCTTTCGGCGGCCGGCCGGCGCGGAACCTACCAGAGCCCGCGCGGAGGCAGGACCCGGAGTTGGGGGAGCGTCAGAACGATCGAACCGGCGCCGAGCGCCGGAACGAACAAATGCATCTGCGCGGGAAGACCCCGCGCACAGAACCGGAGCCGCGCGCGAGGGCGCCTCGGCTCAGGACATGGGGCCGATGGGGTGCTGGTTGCCGCCCCCACCACCCTGGCCACCGCTGGGCTTGCGGCGGCGGCGACGGCGCTGACCGCCACCCGGTCCGCCACCCTGACCACCGGAAGCGCCGCTGTCCTTGGGACGCTTGGCAAAGGCGTTGAGGACCTCCCCCTCGTCATCGAACTCGACCGTGACGACTTCCCAGCCCTCGTCTCCGAGTTCGTTGAGTTCGACGGCATTCAAGTCGTGCAGAACACGGTATTCCCACCGCACAGCGGCCCTCCTCGGTTCCAGTTTCTTGGGAGGTGACGGCGTCAGCCGCGTCGCGGGACACACGCCACCTGCGTGGCATCGACTGTAGCCAGGGGCCCCGAACGGAGCAAGAACATCGCCGCGTTTGGCCAGACGCCGCCCTTGACACTGCGCGCGTGGAGTCCAGAATGGCAAAACCTGAGCCCGGAACTCGCCGGGCCGCGCCCCCCCCGACTCTATGGAGTGGCGGCGCATTAGAGACCTTCTCGACCGACAATCTGAGCCGGAGGCCCCGTGAGGCGCATCACCAATTCGTGGTTCTGCTGCCCCTGTGGCCCCGGACTGCAACCACGGCCTCAATTTGCCCAAGACCATGCTCATCAACGCGACGCGCACGACCGAAGTGCGCGCCGCAATCCTCAATGACGGCAAGCTCGACCAACTAGAGATCGAGCACCAGGACTCGCAGCTCCTCAAGGGGAACATCTACAAGGGCCGCGTGGCCAACGTAGAAGCGAGCCTGAACGCCTGCTTCGTCGAATTCGGCGCAGAGAAGCAGGGCTTCCTCCCCCTCGACGAGATCAACCCGGCCGCGTACCACATCAAGGCGAAGGGCTCAGGCAAGCCCCGCATCGAAGATGTGATGCGCAAGGGCCGCGAGCTGATCGTCCAGGTCGTCAAGGACCCCATCGGCAACAAGGGCGCTGCCCTGACCACGCGGGTCTCGCTCGCGGGTCGCTACATCGTGCTGATGCCGTTGGACGACGTGCGCGGCGTCTCGCGCAAGATCAGCAACGACGCGCAGCGGAAGTCCCTCAAGGAGATCGCCACCACCCTGAAGGTGCCCAAGGAGTACGGCTTCATCGTCCGCACCGCGGGCATGGACCGGACGAAGACCGACCTGAACCGCGACGCGGCTCAGCTGGTCCGGGCCTGGAAGGACGTGCTCAAGAACTCCAAGCCCGCCAAGGCGCCGGAGTTGCTCTACGAAGACAGCGACCTCGTCGTGCGCATGCTGCGCGACCACTACTCCACGGAGGTGACCGAGGTCCTGATCGACACGGAGGAGGCCTTCCAGAAGGCCCACGACTACTTCTCCGTCGTGATGCCTCGCAGCAAGGATGTGCTGACCGCCTACAGCGACCGGGTCCCGCTCTTCACGCGGTACCAGGTGGAGCGGCAGGTCGAGCAGATCTTCAGCCGGCGCGCGGACCTCAAGTCCGGGGGCTACATCCTCATCGACCCGACCGAGGCGCTGATCAGCATCGACGTCAACTCGGGCCGGTCGACGAAGCAGAAGAGCCAGGAAGACACGGCGCTGCACACGAACCTGGAGGCGGCGGCCGAGATCGCCCGCCAGCTCCGGCTGCGTGACCTCGGTGGCCTGATCGTCATCGACTTCATCGACATGCCCGCGAACAAGTCGAACCGCGCGGTCGAGAAGGTCCTCAAGACCTCCCTGAAGGACGACAAGGCGCGCACCTACGTCGGCAAGATCAGCGAGAACGGGCTGCTCGAGGTCAACCGCCAGCGGCTGAAGCAGGCGCTGACGCTGCGGACCCACCGCCCCTGTCCCACCTGCGACGGCCGCGGGATCATCCCGAGCCAGGACTTCGTGGCCCACAAGCTGCTGCGCAGCATCGAGGCCAAGGCCGCCAACGGGAGCTTCGCGAAGGTCACCATCAGCCTGCACCCCGAGCTGGCCGATCACCTTCAGAACACCCACCGCCGCGACATCGTGATGATCGAGCAGCGCTTCGGCGTGCTCATCGCGGTCGAGGGCCGCCCGGGCGTGCACCGCGGCGAGGAGGAGGTGGCCTACGCCGGCCTCGGCGGGCTGGCGGAGAGCGAGAAGCGGGTCGTCGAGCAGATGCGCGAGGAGATCCCCGAGCTGAGGCCCTTCGTGGTCCGCGCCTCCAACCCCGTGTCCATCGACGCCGAGGCGCTCGCCGAGGTCCTCCAGAGCACCCCCGAAGAGGAGGAGGCCGAGGAGGAGGGCAAGAAGAAGCGCGGCCGCCGCCGCCGCCGCAAGCGCAAGGGCGAGGGCGAAGGCGAGCGAGCTGAGGGGGCCGAGGCCGCCGAGGGCGAGCAGGCCGAAGGCAACGGCGACGCTGCAGCAGCGGGCGAAGAAGGCGAAGGCGAAGAGGGCGAGGAGCGGCCCCGCCGTCGCCGTCGTCGTCGTCGTCGCGGTCGCGGTCGCTCCGAGGAGGCGAAGACCGAAGAAGGCGCCGAGGCGCCGACCGAAGGCGAACAGAGCGAGGAGTCCCCGACCGAAGGCGAGTCCGAGGACGTCCAGGGCGAAGAGGGAGACGAGGATGAGCAGCAGCTCTCCCGCTCCCAGAAGCGCCGCATGCGCCGCAAGCGCCGCCGCAACGAAGAAGGCGGCGAGCTCGGCGAAGAGGACGACACGCTCGGCGGTGAAGAAGGCGAAGAGGGCGACGCCGAAGAGCTGAACCTCGACGACCTCGAAGAGATCGAAGAGGTCGCCGCCGGCCCCGACGAGGACGACGACGACGAGGAGTCGGCCGAAGAGTCCAGCGGAGACGACGGGGAGGCCAGCGCGCCTGCCGACGAGGCGACCGAGGACGCAGCCGCAGAGGCCGCGCCCGCAGAGGCCGCAGCCGAAGGCGACGAGCCGGCCCCGCGCCGCCGTCGCCGCCGTCGCCGTCGCAAGCCGCGCGCCGAAGGTGAAGAGGGTGCCGAGCCCGCGCAGGCAGCCGCCGCCCCCGAGGAGCCGGCCGAGCCCGAAGAGCCCGAGGGCCCGCCGCCCGGCCACTCGCTGGTCGCGCCCGCCGCCGACGGCCTGTTTGGCGACCTGACCGAGGTCTGAGGCCCTGAAGGATCCGCGCTCCGGGGGCTCACGCCTCCGGGGCGCCATCCTCAGCGCGGCACGGCCCCCACGGGCTGCTCGGCCAGGACTGCAGACGCTCCCCCATCGAACCGCATGAGGCGGGCGCCGCTGGCGTCGACCTCCAGGTACGAGCACCAGTGGAGCCAGTCGCCGAGGCAGACGAGCCCCTCGTCCCACCAACCCAGCCAATGTCCGTGGCCCAGAACCGCCAGGTCCTGCCCCTCGGCCCGCCGAGCCTGTGCATGGCTCAAGGCCGCGTCCAACCAGCTCTGCTTGCGCCCATCGAAGCCCAGGCCCCCGTCGACGCCGTGCTTCGCTGACGTGGCCGCGTAGCCGATCCGCTGGCTCAGCCGGGGCCCCAGCACGCTGCAGGCTGCGCCCATCAGCGGCGATCGCAGGAAGCCGCGCAGCAGGCGGTAGCCAACCCGATCCTGCTCGACCAGGTCCCCGTGCCGGGCGTCGATGGACAGCCCGCCGACCCGGATCGTCTGCGGCCCGATCCGCACGTCCAGGCGATCACCCACCGCCCGCGCGATGCGCATGTCGTGGTTGCCCTCGACCCAGATCAGCTCCCGGCCTTCGAGGCGCTCGACCACCGGCGCGAGCGCCGCAGGCACGTGGCCCGGCATGCCGTACCACCAGTCGAACACGTCTCCCAGCAGCACGACGAGCACGTCGGCCGGCACGGTGTCCAGAAAGGAGAGCAGGGCCCGGGCCGAGGGGTCGCCGGCCTCGCGGATGTGCAGATCGCTCAGGAAGACAGCGCGCTCTGCGCTCACCCGTGCGTGGCCAGGAAGAAGTAGCGCGCGATGGCGCCCTGCCATTCCTGAACCGCGGTGCTCCAGGTCCAGGTCCAGACCGCGAGGCAGACAACCACCCACAGCCCCGACGTGCCCAGCAGGACCGCCCCGAGCCGGGAGCCGCGCCGGGCTGCGCCGACGTTCGAGACGAAGGCCGCGATGGCCGCGACGACGAAGGTCCAGAAGAGGACGGAGAAGTGGATGGCGTCCCAGTAGTTCTGGCGCCCCGCGGCGATGGCGTCGCCGAGCGCGTAGACCGCGCCGCCGAACACCAGCTGCGCGCCGATGCCCGTGGCGAGCACCGGCAACAACGTGCTCTC
>JAJDAI010001222.1 GCA_029261955.1 Deltaproteobacteria bacterium
TCGAAGGCGCGGATCGCCTCGGACACCGCCGGAACGACCCGGTTCGCGTACTCGGCCCGAGAGCGGGCGCGGTCGTAGAGAGCCCGGGCTTCGGTCTGCTGGTTGCTCATGGCCAGGAGCTGCGCCCGCGCGAACAGGGCGCGCGGGTCGTCCGGCTGCATGGCCAGCGCCTCGTCCAGCGAGCTGAGGGCCGCGTCCGACTTGCCCTCGCTGATGGCGGCGTCGATCTGGACCATCAGGGCGTCGAAGCGCTCACCCTCCTCGCCGGGGTAGGGGAAGTAGGCGGGGTCGTGGAAGTCGTTGGGCGCCGGGTTCATGAGCAGCACGGGGGTCCCGTGTCGGCGGGCTTCGCCGATGATCTGCCTGACGTTGTGGGTGTAGGTGCGCGCCGCATAGCGCTGCTCGAGCTCGCCCATGTGGGCCCGCTCGTCCTTGGGCAGGGCCTGGAGCGAGCTGGTGTTCAGCGCCTGCACGTTCTGGATCGGATCGACCCCGATCTCCAGGCCGTCCTGCTCCTCCGCGCCGCCCACCTGGGGCGAGTCCTCGCCCTCCGGCCTGTCCTCGCCGGTGGCCGGAGGCGGCTCGTTCCCCGTGTTGCGCACGGCGTGCAGCGGCTCTTTCGCGAAGAGCTGGTGGAGGAGCGAGTAGATGCGGAGGTGGCCCAGACGCTGCGTGGTCAGCAGCGCGCGGGTGTAGCGGCGGTGCTCGGCCGGAGCCATGAAGGACTTCCAGGAGCTCAGCTCGAGCAGCTCGTTGTTGCCCGAGTAGATGATCGCCAGGTCCCAGGACGTCACGTCCCAGATCTGCCGCGCGGCCCACAGCAGCTGCTGCGTCGACCAGGCGACGGTGCCCAGGTTGATGACCTGCACGTCCGTCTCGGGCAGGGCCGACTGGAGCAGCTGTTCGAGCCGGTGGGGAAAGGCCCCGGGCTCCAGCACGCCGTAGCCGTGGGCGGCGGAGCCCCCGAAGACGGCCACCCGGAAGGTCTTGGGCGGCTTGTCGACGCTGAAGGGGTGGAAGTGGTGGGCCTGGCCCTGGGTCATGTAGCGCTGACCGGAGCCCGTGACCGACTCGTGCCAGAGCGGCGGCGAGATCACGTGATCCGCGAACCAGGTGTTGGTGCGATCGGGGGTGGGCTGCACGCCAGCGACACGCAGCACCAGCTCGGTGGCGCCGAGCAGCAGCAGCACCGAGAGGACGCTGAAGAGCAGCAGTCGGCCCCGGGACAGGGGCCTCCGTTCACGGCTCAAGCGTCAGTCCAGTTCGATGGAGCGCACGCGCTCCGAGCGGGCCTCGGCCCGGTCCTTCTTGTCCTGGAGCAGGCGCTTCGTTTCGTAGACCCGGCTCTGGCGGACCTGGGTCCACTGCTCCGAGTCCACGACGCGGCGCAGGACCTGGATCGTGAAGGGGTCCTGCCAGGTCCAGCGCTCCTCGGCGACGGGCTGCTTCTTGAGCGACTCGAAGCCGTGCCGATCCACGTCCTTCATGATTCGCTCGAACTTGCTGTCGCCGTAGCGCTCCAGGAACTTGTGCATCAGCTGCTCGCCCTCGCGGCGCGAGGGGAACTCGACGAAGTAGACGTGCACCTCGATCAGCTTGTCGTCCCAGAACTTCCACTTCACCGCGGTCCGTCCGCCGGACTCGCCCGGAGGTGGCGTCTCGATGAGCCAGCTCAGGTGGGGGTCCGAGGTGTTCTGGGTCTCCATCGCCCGACCGCGCACGGCCATGAGCGAGGGGGGGGAGATGCCCCAGCGCAGGCCCTTGTAGCCGGCGGGCAACACCGCATCGCCGCCCAGGCCCGGCTCGTCGGTGCCGAGGGTCGGGAGCCTCTGGGCGGCGGCGGGGGCCGCGATCAGGAGGGCGATCAGGAGTCCGAGCGTTCGTGTCCACATGGCGTTGCCGAGCATAGAGGATTCTCCAGCGATCTCACGCAGTCGCGCAGGTGATGACGTCGCCCGGGTCGTGCTCCGCGGTCGCCCAGGCGATGGCGGTCATGGGGCCGGGGCCGGTGTTGACGAGGCAGTGGGCGAGCCCGGCGGGCACCCGCACGGTGTGGGCGGCTTCGGCCTGGAGCTCGATGGTCCGGCGTTCCCCGGTCCCGGGATCGAGCAGCTCCAGGTCGGCCCGGCCGCTGACGACGGCGAACCACTCGTCCATGCCGTGGTGCAGGTGGTCGCCGCGCCGCTCGCCCACGGCGTGGCTGTGCACGATGTAGAGCTCGCCGAAGCGGGCACCCTCGGGCAGCTGGGACTCACCCAGCGCCACGTGAAGCCAGCCGCGGGCATCGTTGCGTCGCCGTCCATCGAGGACTTCGACCTCGTCGAGCAGGCTCACGTTCCCCTCCGGTCTTCGATCGTCTCCAGGAGGCCCTCGCGCAGGTCGATGGCGGGACGGTAGCCGAGCAGCTCCACGCAGCGGGTCGTGTCCGCGAAGAAGCGGGGCACCTCGCCGGGGCGGGTCGGCATGGCGCCCGGCTGGAGCAGCTCGGGGGGAGCGCCGGCGAGCTCGAAGATGAGGCGTGCGAGGTCGACGACCCGGATCTCCTCGCCACAGCCGATGTTCACGATCTGCCCGGCGGCGGCCGGGGTCGTGGCGGCGAGCAGCAGGCCCCGGGCGATGTCGCGCACGTGGTTCACCTCGCGGGTCTGGAGCCCGGCCGTCATGGGGAAGGCGCGGCGCGCGATGGCGGCGTCGATGGCGGCGGGGATGAGCTGCATGGTCCGCTGGCCGGGGCCGTAGGTCAGGAAGGGGCGGGCGACGACGACCCGCGGACCCTGGGGGCGCGCGGCGAAGCCGGCCAGCAGGGTCCGGGTCGCCTGCAGCTTCGCCGCGGCGTAGGGCGAGACGGGCTCCGAGGGGGTGTCGTCCTCGGCGAAGGGCGCCTCGATGGTGCCGTACTCCTCGCAGGTGCCGCACTGCACGAAGACCGGGGGCGCGCCGAGGGCGCAGGCCGCGTCGTAGAGGTGCGCGGCGCCGTCGTGGATCACCGCGTCCATGATCGGCCGCAGCGCCGGGTCGCGGCGCACATCCACCGGGGCGGCCAGGTTGAGGATGTGGGTGGGCCGGGCCTCCCGCACCGCTGCGAAGAGGGCGTCGCGGTCCCGCACGTCGCCCGCGAAGGCGATCACCTCGGCCCCCGCCTGCCTGGCCTGCGCGAGCAGG
>JAJDAI010001223.1 GCA_029261955.1 Deltaproteobacteria bacterium
AACTTCTACGGCGGCTACCCCATCTCGTGGAGCGGCCCCGAGTTGAGCGGCGAGGGCTCCGCGATCGCCATCGAGAAGTTCGAACTGGCCGTCGAACGAACCGAGTGGGAGTAGCACCATGACTCGCTCCACCTACCTCGAGGCCTACCGCTTCCTCGTCGAGCTCGACAGCGTCACCGTGGGGTCCTTCAAGACCATGGGCGGCCTGAGCACGAAGCAGGAGGTCATCGAGTACAAGCTCGGTGGCGACAAGTCCGTGCGGCGCAAGCCCGGTCGGGTCAGCTACAGCAACATCACGCTGGAACGGGGCTTCAGCACCGACAGCGCGCTGTGGGACTGGCGCAAGAAGATCATCGATGGGGAGGAGGACCGCCGCAGCGGCTCTGTCGTCTTCCTGAACAGCGATGGCAGCGAAGCGCGGCGCTACAACTTCTTCCGAGCCTGGCCCATCGGCTGGGACGCCCCGTCCATGACGGCCGGCGGTTCGGACACCGCGATCGAGAAGCTCGAGCTGGCTGTTGAGTGGGTGGAGATCGCCGAAGCGCAGAGCTGAGGCCCGTCCCCCCGCACGCTGAATCCCGGAGACCAGGTAGATGTCGGAGCTGAAGACCGAGTACGAGTTCACGCTGCCCAAGGGCTATGTGGACGCAGAAGGCAACCTGCACAAGTCGGGCACCATGCGCCTGGCGACGGCCAAGGACGAGATCGTTCCGCTGACGGACCCCCGGGTCGCGCGGAACAAGGCCTACATGATCGTGGTGCTGCTGAGCCGTGTCGTCACGAAGCTCGGCACGCTGGGCTCCGTGCACACCGGCGTCATCGAGAACCTCTTCGCGGCCGACCTGCGGTACCTCGAGGAGCTCTACAACCGCATCAACGAGGACGAAGTCTCCGTCAAGATCAAGTGCCCCGAGTGCGGCGCTGAGTTCGAGAAGGAGTTTGGCAGCCTGGGGGAATAGTTCGCTACCCCCTGGACCGGCTGTACCAGGAGGTAGCGTACATCGCCTACCACTTCCACTGGGCGCCCGAGGACATCATGAACCTCAGCCACAAGGAGCGGCACCGGTGGGCGAAGGAGATCGGCTCGATCAACGAGAAGATCAACAAATCCTTCGGCGGCTGAAGCCCTGATTGATGGACCTGCTCGACCCCAGATCAGACCTCGAGGACCTCCAGCCGGGGCTCGTTCTCTCGGCCCAGCTGCCGGTGGACGGAGCCGCGGAGCAGGTTCGGACGGACGTCGCCTGCTTCTTGCGGGTTCGCCGCTCGCCCCAGCCTCTGGGTGAGGGCGCGGAGCGTCTGTTCATCGCCGACCTGCCGGGCTCCCCCGGTGGCGACCAGTGCGAGTACCGCCTCACGCTCAACCGCCTGACGGAGTGGGACGAGTCTCCCTTCCGCGGGGAGTTCCGCACGCGCCAGCCCGCGACTGCGCGTTCCTTCCTCGACAACGGCGGCAACACGCTGCACCTCATCGACGTCGACTTCTACGTGCCGCCCTTCGACCCCTCGGTCCTGGGCCCCAAGGAGGACCCCGACGAGGTGGCGGAGCTGCGCGAAGAGGCCTCGGTGCTGCGCTTCTACTCCTGGGGCCTCGATCGCATCGACGATCTCGAGGGCGGCGTGGCCAGCCAGGTGGCGGTGCCCGACCTCTGGACCGCGCACGTGCACCTGCTGCCGCAGGTCTGGGTGATCATCGCCGAGTGGTGCCGCCAGACCGGCAACCGCTTCCTGGTGGCCGACAGCGCGCCGCCGCTGCGCATCCTCATCGAGGAGGAGCGCCGCCGTGCCCGCGCCGAGGGGGTGGAGCTGCGCCCCGACGAGCTGACGGCCGAAGCCCTGGTGCCCTGGTACCGGGCCGACAAGTGGGCCCGCCGGGACGAGATCCCGGTCGAGGTCGCCCTGACGGTCGATGCGGTCGAGGCCGCCCGAAACGAGCTGCGCACCCGCGAAGTCACGCTGTCCTGCCTGGCCATCTACTGGCCCTGGGTGCAGAACCTGCGTGGCCTGGACGTGCCTCCCTGCGGGGCCATCTGCGGCGTCTACGCGCGGAGCGATGAGGAGCACGGCCCGGTCGGCGTGATGAAGTCCCCGGCCAACGAGCGCGTGAAGGCGGTCTTCGACCTGTCGGTGCACGTGGACGAGCCGCCGGAGAACCTGCTGCGCCGCGAAGGCATCAACCTCCTGAGCCCGCAGACGGGCAAGGGGATCGTCGTCTGGGGCGCGCGAACGCAGTGCGAGGAGCCGATCTGGCGCTTCGTGAACGTGCGCCGCCTCATCGGCTACATCGGCAAGCAGCTCGAGATGGACAACCAGGGGTCCGTCTTCGAGAACAACACCGAGGACCTGCGGCAGCGGGTCGCTCGGGACGCACGATACTTTTTGACGGACTTGTGGGAGAAGGGGGCCTTGACGGGCGAGACGCCCGACGAAGCCTTCCGCGTGGTCTGCACGACGGAAAACAACCCGGACGGTGTGGTGGAACGCGGTATCCTCGTGGTCGATGTCTGGGTCAACCCGGTGCAGACCAGCGAGTTCGTCCACCTCCAGCTGAGCTACGGCGACGCGCTGCACGATTAGGGAGCAGGACATGGCAGATCGCACCGACCCCATCGAGAGCCACGGCGCTGACCCGCAGGGCGGCTTCAACTTCTACGTCGAGATCGACGGTGGCGGCGACATCAAGGGCCGCTTCTCCGAAGTGGGCGGCCTCAAGGCGGACGTCGAAGAATTCGAGATCAAGGAGGGCGGCCTCAACTCCCGCACTCACAAGCTGCCAGGTCGCGTGACCTGGGGTCCGATCACCCTGAAGAAGGGTGTCGGTGACGAGAACTTCTTCAACGAGTGGTGGGACAAGGTCGTCAACAGCCCGGGCGACTGCCGCAAGAACGTCACAATTTTGCTTCTAGATGACAAGTTCGAGACCTTCCGCCGTTGGGAGATCAAGAACGCCTGGCCCAAGTCGTGGGAAGGGGTAGCCCTCAACGCGCGCTCAGCAGAGCTCGCGATCGAGACGCTCACCCTGAATCACGAAGGGGTCACCGAACAGAACCAGTAGCGCGCATGAGCCGCGACCGCTTGGCACCGTAGACAGGAGCCCGCGATGTCCCTGACCAAAGCCTCCCTCAAGAACATCAAGGGGGGGACGCATGAGTTCCAGTTCAATCCCGAAAGCTACTCTCTGAGCAAGCAGTCGGATTGGCAGGCGAACCAGAAGGACCACGTCTACGACCTGCCCGTGATGAAGTGGAAGGGCGGCTCGGCGATGAAGCTCGAGTTCACGGCCTTCTTCGACACCTACGAGGCCGACTCGGACGTCCGTGACAAGACCCGCCCCCTCGAGGAGCTCACGCTGGTCGACAGCGAGGAGCACGAGCCGCCGAAGTTGACCTTCAACTGGGACGGCCCGCTCAAGATCCTCGGCGGCACCGAGGTGCAGTGGGTCCTCGTGTCCTTCAACACGACCTACAAGATGTTCAACGCCAGCGGCGTGCCCGTGCGGGCCGAGATGAAGCTGAGCTTGTCCGAGTACGCGACGGAGCAGCAGCTCAAGGACCGCTCGCGGCTCCAGAGCCCCGACCACGAGAAGGCGCACCGGGTCCAGCCTGGCGACACGCTCCAGTCGATCGCGTTCCACCACTACGAGGACCCCGCGCTGTGGCGGCCCATCGCAGAGGCCAACCGCATCGAGGATCCTCGTGACCTCCGGCCGGGGGCGGTTCTCCGCGTCCCGCGCATTCGCTGAGCGGGGGCTGCTGTGCCGGACGCGAATCAACGGATCGAATGGACCGTCAAGATTGACGACGAAGAGATCAAGTCGGCGACTGGCGTCGAGGTCACGTCCATCGTCGTGGACCTCGAAGTCGACAAGCTCGACATGTGCACCCTCTCCTTCAACGACACGGCGCGCGGCGTCCTGTCGGGGGCGCGGCACAAGATCGGCGACTCGATGCAGGTCGACCTCGGCTACGCCGACGGGATGACCACGCTGTTCCTGGGCGAGGCGGTGGCGCTGGAGCCACGCTGGCCCGAGGGCGCGCCCTTCATGCTCACGGTGCGCGGCATGGACCGCCTGCACCGCTTCAAGCGAGGCACCCAGATCCGCTTCTGGGAGAAGATGAAGGACAGCGACATCGTCAGCCAGATCGCCAGCGATCTCGGCCTCCAGACGAAGATCGACGCCACCTCCGAGAAGCACGAGTACACGCTCCAGAACAACCTGAGCGACGCCGAGTTCCTCAAGTACCTGGCGCGCAGGAACCACTACGAGCTGTTCGTGAAGGACCAGGAGCTGAACTTCATCAAGCCGGCTGCGGGCGGCTCGAGCGAGGTGGAGCTGACCTGCGGCATGGAGGTCATGGACCTGCGCATGCGCCTGAACGCGCTCGGCCAGGTGGGCGAGGTCATCGTTCGCGGATGGGACGTCTTCCAGAAGAAGGAGATCGTCGGCAAGGCGGACAAGGGCAAGCTCAGCAAGAGCTGCGGCAAGAAGTACGGCATCGAGCTCGCCGAGGGCGCGTTCGGCTCGTCGAAGGCCTACGTCACCAACTACCCGGTCGCGAACCAGGGCGAGGCCAACGACCTCGCCAAGGCGCTGCTGGGCGGCACGGCCAACCAGTTCCTTCAGGGCTCGGGACGCACCCGCGGCAACCCGTCGATCAAGCCCGGCGCCACCGTGAAGCTGAAGCAGTTCGGGGACTACTCGGGCAGCTACTACGTGGTCGCCTCGCGCCACCACATCGGCCCGCAGGGCTACATCACCGAGTTCGACTTCTGCGCGAACACGGACGGGGCAGGGGAGTAGGCGGCAGCCCTACTCTTCGTGGCAGGCCGGCGGCTCGTCCGCCGCGACCGCCTGGATCGGCGTTCGCCACCACACCGACGTGAGCCCGACCAGCAGCGCGATCAGCGCGACGCTGCGGCGCAGCGCCATCGACTTGCCCAGCGTGCCGGCCCACGAGGCGCCCAGGCCCACGACGACCAGGACCGGGGCCGTGCCGAGGGCGAAGCCCGTCATGACCAGCGCGCCCTCCAGCGGGCCTCCGGCCACCGCGGCCAACGCGAGCCCGGCGTAGACGACGCCGCA
>JAJDAI010001224.1 GCA_029261955.1 Deltaproteobacteria bacterium
GGCGAGGCCGGAGCCCTGGGAGTGCCCGACCAGCGTGCCTCGAAGATCCAGCGCGTCGAGGAAGGCGGCCAGGAAGCGGCCGCGCCCGCCCATGGTGGGGTCCGGCGCGGTCTCTGCGGGTGTGTCGCCGAGGCCGGGCAGGGCCGGCAGGACCAGGCGGTGGCTGGGCAGCAGGGGCACGAGCCAGCGGTAGTCGGCGGGGCGCCCGGGGTAGCCGTGCACCAGCACGATGGTGGGGCCCTCGCCGACGTCGGCGTAGGCCACGGGGCCGCCGGGCACGCCGTCGGAGGCAGGCAGATCCAGGGTGAGCAGGTCGAGGGTCGCGGGCTCCATGAGCGCGAGGGTAGCGCCTCGGGTGGCCCGTTTGCCCCGTCCCCCAGGGCATGATGCGGCGTGCTCGCGCTCGACCCCACCTGGTTCCGGCCGCTCGACGATCGCCTGGCCGAGTGGGTCGTGCCGGCGGGCAGGCAGGGGATCCGGCTGGAGATCGCTGGCTCCTCGCGGGGGCATTTGCGGAGCTCGGCCGGCCTCGCCTTCACGCTCGAGGTCGATCCAGGTCAGGAGCGAACCGAGCTCGTCCCGGCCGGCGGGCCCCTGCTGCCCCGCGGCCCCGACGACCTGCCCGACTGCCCCCTGCTGGACTTCGCCTTCGACACCGCCGCCGCGGCCTCTTTGGGTCCGCTCGCGGCGCTGTCCTCGGGCCGCTACCTGCTGGTGCGCACGGACCACCGCCCCGGGGACCGCGGCTTCGCGCACTGGGGCAACAGCTGCGAGGAGCCGCCCGGCCACCACCGCACCCTCTACCTGCCCCAACACGCCGACCCGATCCCCGCGAAGCGCTTCGCCGGGGGGCGCAAGCTCTCTCGCGCGAAGCCAGCGCCCCGCTCCCTGATCCGCACGCAGGTCGTCGGCGCCGAGCCGGGCCTCGCGCCCTGCCTGCGTCAGCCCCTGATCGGCCTCGTGGTCGAGGACTACACGGTCATCCGCTGGTCCGATGGCGTCTTCGTCGTCCCCTTCGCACAGCCCGATCCCCGGCCCGATCCCGACGAGGACCTGCTGGTCGTGCTTCCCCTGGACGCGCCGCTCTTCGTGTCCGCCGCCGGCGGCGTGCTGGCTGCCCCGGAGAAGCCCGACTGGGAGGCCCGCATCCGCCAGCTGGGCTCCGCCCTGGCTGCTCCCGGGCGCGATCTCTGACCGGCTACCCTGTCCGCAACCCGAGGACGCCATGCGCTACGCCCTGATCCTGCTTCTGCTGACGAGCCCCGCCTGGGCTGGCACCGACACCTGGCCCCTCGAGGACCCGGCCGAGCTGGACTTCGACCCGACGCGGTGGGTCGTGGCCGACGGCGCCGCCTCGCTGCGCTCGTCCCTCGGGGGCACGGGCGCGGACGGGGATCTGGTGGTCGCGGGGGTCACCTGGACGCTGTCCGTGGACGCTTCGCCACCCCGGGCGGCCGCCGACGGCGCTCACTGGGCGGTCACGTCCGCGCTGAGCGCAGGGCAGGACAGCTTCACCCTCGCTGGCTACTCCGGCGGGCTCGCCTTGGGGGACGAGCTCCTGATCTGGACGGCCCAGGGCACCGTCGCCGAGCACGACGAGGTGGGCGCCTGGCAGCTCCTGCGGGTGCTGGACATCGCCGGCGACGGCAGCGTGCTCACCGAGCCCCTGGACGCCGATCACGACGGCGCGATCGGCCGGGTCGTGGCGCAGCGGGTGCCCAGCTACGGCGACGTCACGATCACCTCGGGGGTGATCACCGCGAGCGCCTGGGACGGCGCGGGCGGCGGCGTGGTGGCCTTTCGATCCGCGGGCACGCTCGCCGTCGACGCCGCCTCGAGCCTGAGCGCGGATGGCCTGGGCTTCCGCGGTGGCGCGGGCGGGGCCGCGTCCGGCACCGGGGGCGGCGGTGGCGAGTCCTTCGCGGGGGCCGACGGCCTCGGTGGGGCGGTCCACGTCGATGGCGTCGGTGGCGGCGGCGGCGGCGAGGGCACGGCCAACAGCAGCGGCAGCCAGGGAGGCCCGGGCGGCCTCGGCGCGGGCGGCGGCGGCGCGGACGGCACGGTCAACTCGGACGACGGCGCGGGCTCCGGCGGCGGCGGCTCGCACGCGGGCGGCGGCGGCGGCGGCGGCGGCGGCACCGGCTGCGGCAACATGACGGGCGGCGGCGGCGGGGCCGGCGGCCTCTCCGGGGTCTTCGCGGGCGGCGGCGGCCTCTCCAGCTGCCCGGGCGGCACCGGCGGCGACGCGGGAGCCGCCGGTGGCACCGAGTCCCACTGCTACGACCTCGCCAGCATCGAGGCGGCGCCCGCGGGCACCGACTCCATCGGCGGCGGGGGAGGGGACACCTGCGGCGCGCCCTACGGCGGCGGCGGCGGCGGTGGCGGCGCGGTCTTCGGCGTGGACGACCTGGGGACCTTCGTCTTCGGCGGCGGCGGCGGCGGCGGCGGCGGCTCGTCCCACGGCTTCGCCGGGGCATCGGGTGGGGTCGGCGGCGGCGTGCTCCTGGTCTTCGCGGACTCCCTGGAGCTGGACGGCACGGCGACAGCCGACGGCGGCGCGGGCGGCGCGGGGGGCCCGGCTCACCGCGCGGGCGGCGGCGGCTCCGGCGCGGGCGGGACGGTCTGGTTGAGCGCGGCCAGCGCGAGCGTGAGCGGCTCGATCTCGGCCCTCGGAGGCTCCGCCGGCACGGCGGGCACCGGGCTCTCGGCCGGCGGCGGCGGCGGCGTGGGGCGGATCCGGGTGGATGCAGACAGCTTCAACGGCGTGGCGGCCAGCGACGCGGGCTTCGCCGCAGCGATCGCGGCGGAGGCGACGGTCGAGCCCGGCTTCGTCGACGCGGCCGGCTCGCCCTACCCCAGCGAAGCCAGCCTCTGCGCGAACGGCAACCCCACCGCGGCGACGCCGCGCGTGTGGACGGGCTTCGCCTCGGCCGGCCTGCTCACCGACGGCCTCGCCGCCTGGACCCTCTCGGAGCCCGCGGGCGCCGAGCTCTGGTTCGACAGCGGCTGGACGGCCTCGGCTTCGCCCTCGGAGTCGTCCCCCGAGGCGGAGGTGGACGCCCAGATCGGCCTGCTCGCCCCCGATGAGCTCCAGTGGTGCCTCTGGTTCAGCGGCGATGGCAGCCAGGCGCTGACCCTCGACGCGGTCGAGTTGGACTGGGAGGACGACCTCGACGACGACGGCTTCGGCGCCTCGGTGGACTGCGACGACACGGAAGCGAGCGTCTTCCCCGGCGCGGTCGAGGTCTGCGACGGCGTGGACACGGACTGCGACGGCACCGGCGACCTGGACATCGTCGACGACGA
>JAJDAI010001225.1 GCA_029261955.1 Deltaproteobacteria bacterium
CCGGCGCCCTGGGCTTCGCGATGCCAGCCCCCGACTACCCCACCTACAGCACCGCGCTCGCGCTCAGCGCCTGGTCCGCCCTGCCCCAGGAGGCCACCGAGGTGGCCGCCGCGACCGCGCTGTCCTGGCTGCTCGACCAGCAGTACGGCCCGGCCTGGGCGGGGCACCCGGCCGAGGGCGGCTGGGGCATGGGTCAGGCCGTGCCCCCCTCCCCTCCGCACGCCGGGCACGTGGACCTGAGCATGACCCGCCGCGTGCTCCAGGCGCTGCGTGCGGCGAAGCTGGCCCCGGCCCACGAGGCCTTCATGCAGGCCCGCGGCTTCGTCGAACGCTGCCGCGCCGGCGCCGGCTTCGTCTACAGCCCCGTGGACCTGGCCCTGAACAAGGGCGGCTGCGAGGGGGGCTGCCTGCCCTACGGCTCCGCGACGGCCGACGGGATCCTGGCGAGCGGGGTCCTGGGTCTGGACGCGGCCGAGCCGCTGGCCTGGCTGCGCTCGAACCACCGGGTCGACGAGAACCCGGGCATCGGCCCCGGCCCGCTCCAAGGCTTCGCCGGGGCGATGCGCGGGCTCTACCGCGCTGGCAGCGCGGCCGTCTTCGCTCGGCTCGGCGGCCCGACCGGGTGGCGCGAGGCGATGGTCGACGCGGTCCTGGCCGAGCAGCGGGCCGACGGCTCCTGGGCCAACGAGTCGGGCCTTCAGAAGGAGGACGACCCCCTGATCGCCACGTCCTTCGCCCTCAGCACGCTGGCACGGGCGGTCTGGCAGGGAAAAACCGGGTAGGCTCGCGACCATGCGCGCACTCCTCCTGACCCTCTGCCTCTCCCTGCTCCCCGCCTGCGTGATGAAGAGCACGTACCTCGAACTGGAGGCCGTGGCAGCCTCCACCGAAGAGGAGCTCCAGGCGCGCATCACCTCGCTGGACCAGCGGATCACGGAGCTGGAGGCCGACCTCGTCGGCAAGAACAGCGTCATCGACCGCATGACCCGCGACCTCACGGACGCGAAGGCGCTCATCGGCCAGCTCAAGCGCGAGAAGGGCGAGCTCCAGCGCGAGAAGGCCGGGCTGGTGGACGACAAGTCCAGCCTCGGCGCGGCCATCGAGGAGATGGAGCGCGCCCTGCGTGAGCTCGACCGCCGCAAGCAGGCCGCCGAAGGCCGCGTCGCCCGCTTCCGGGACATGCTCGAGCGCTTCAAGAGCCTCATCGACTCCGGCACCCTGCGGGTCAAGATCGTCGACGGCCGCATGGTCGTGGAGCTCGCGACCGACGTGCTCTTCGACTCGGGCAAGGCCAGCCTGAGCCCCGCGGGCGTCGAGGCGCTGACCGAGGTCGGCGCGGTGCTCCAGGGCATCCCCGACCGGCGCTACCAGGTCGAGGGCCACACCGACGACGTGCCCATCAAGTCCGCGAAGTACCCCTCGAACTGGGAGCTCGCCTCGGACCGCGCGCTGACCGTACTCAGGGCGATGGTCGACGGCGGCCTGGATCCGGATCGCATCAGCGCCGCCAGCTACGGCGAGTTCAAGCCCACGGGCACCAACGAGACCGACGAGGGCCGCGCGGCGAACCGGCGCATCGAGATCGTCGTGGTGCCGGACCTGAGCGACCTGCCCGGCTTCGAGGAGCTCCAGAAGCTCTGAGCGCCGCTGGGCGACTCAGTCCGGCACGGTGCAGGCGAGGATCTTGCTCATGGCCCCGAAGCTGAGGCCGCTCTCCTGCTTCCAGGTGTTGAAGGCCTCCTGAACGCGCCGCTGCGCGCCCTTGCCCGTCGCCGCCTTCTCGATCACGCCCGAGTCGATCAGCGCCTTCGTGACGTGTCCGGTCAGCATGAAGGTGTCCTTGCCGACGATCCGCAGCATGCGCGGTCCGGTGTTGCCTCCCAGGCGATCGCCCTCCTTCTTGAGCCACTGCCACAGGCCCACGAGGTCGTCGTCCGGCCAGTCCGCCAGGAACTGCGCGAAGCTGTCGTGCTCCTCGAGCACCTCGACCATCATCCGCGCGTTGTTGCGCAGCGAGACGATCTTCGGACCGTGGCGCACGATGCGGGTGTCCTGGCGCAGCGTGTCCACATCCGCGTCGCTCAGGAAGGCCACCCGGGGCACGTCGAAGCCGAGGAAGGCCGCCTCGAAGCCCGGCCACATCGCGTCCACGATCTGCCAGCGGAAGCCGGCCGAGAACAGGCACCTCGCCATGGCGGCCAGGATGCGGTCGTCGGGCACCGAGGCCAGCTCGGCGGACGGGCGGGGCAGCAGGGCGTCCAGGGCCTCCGGCGAGCCCTTTCGGGCCACGGCGTGCTGGTAGAAGGAGTCGAAGCGGGGGAACTCGCGGGTCGGCATGGGCGCATTCTGACGGGGAATCGGCGCTCGGTCTGGCACAATCCCGGCATGCGCACCCTGCTCATCCTCGCCCTGGTCCTGTCGACCGGCTGCGGCAACCCGCCCGAAGCACCGACGGAGCTGTCGGAGCTCCTCCAGTACATGATGCGGGAGTGGGAGAACGAAGACCCCGCCGTGATGGAGGCCGGGGCCGCGAACCTGGCCGAGTACCTGGCCGGCGTGAACTACGCGGGAGACCGCGTCGAGCGGTCGACCGACCCCGAGTCCCTGCGCGAGGTGGACGTGGCCGACATGGGCCACGCCGAGGGCATGGACCCGGCCGACACGGTCAACCTGTCCCTGGCCTGGCGCTCGCCGCACTCCGTCGCGCTGCACGGGCTCTGGCAGGCGCAGGTGGACCACTCGCCCGCGGAGCCCAGCGCCAACTCCTACGCGCGCAGCTTCGATGAGGGCGGAGACGGCACCTGCTTCGAGGATCGGAGCTGCGATCCGCTCTACACATCCAACGTCATCGAGCGCGGGAACATGCTCTTCACGGTCGAGTTCGACCTCGCGAAGCACTTCCGCTGGGTGCAGATCGACGAGGATCGCTGGATGATCGTGGCGCGAGCCTGGTTCGAGGACATCTACCCGGCGAGTCAGGGCTCGGCCGTGCTCCAGCAGTCCTACACCCTGGACGTCTTCGCGGACAACGGGCTCGGCGGGACGGACCGGCTGCAGGTGCTCTACTCGGACACCTCGTTCGAGCCGCCCATCGACGCCGACATCAAGCGCAATACGACGCGCCTGAGCATCGACGGCGCCATGGAAGCGACGGACCAGGCCATCGAGGACATCCTGCTCAACTGAGCGCCGGCTAGGCTTCCGGAGCGAGGGCGTTCGCCCCGACGGAGAAGTCGGTGAAGCTGCCCTCGGCGGGGCGCCAGCGGCAGAGCACGGCCTCGACGCGCGCAGCGGGCGGGCCCTGCCAGGCCCACTTCACGAGCTGCTCCAGCGACGCGCGGTCCCCCTCGGCGATCGCCTCGACGCGGCCATCGGCGAGGTTCCGAACCCAGCCGCGGACGCCGAATTCGTCGGCGGCACGCCGGGTCGATGCGCGGAACCACACGCCCTGTACGCGGCCGGAGATGACGAGGTGAACGCGATCCATGGCCGCAAGGTGACACGCAGATCCGCGGGTCGCACCCCCGCCCCCGGGCTTTCGATGAGAGGTAGGATGCGCCGCATGTCCGCCAAGAAGACGACCGCCTCTCCCGTCGACGCCCTGCGCGCCTGGTCGCAGCCCCGCGGCGGCGCCCTGGGGCCGGTGGTCGAGGCGCTGGTGAGCCCCGACGAGTCGGTGGACGCCTGGCTCGCCTCGGACGAGGCCGCGGCCTTCGGGCGACGCCTGCTGCACCTGGCCTACGCCGACCTCCAGAACGCGCTGGAAGGCGAAGCGGGCGTGCCCCCGAAGCGCTGGCTCGCCATCGCGCGGCTCGACCCGAAGCGCTTCCTGTGGGTGGCCGAGCCAGGGCAGGTGCTGGGGGATCAGGGAGCGGGGTTCCGCGAGGTGCTGCTGCCCTTCCTGGAGGACCTCGAGCTCCAGTCGGCCCTGAAGTGGCTCCGCTCCGAGGAGTTCCTGGACTCCACGGAAGCGAGCCGCCGCCTGGAGACTCGGCTGGAGGAGGCCGAGGAAGGCGCCGGCTGGTACGCCCTGGCCGCGGCGCTCGACGCCCTGCGCGCCCGCGGCTTCGGCTGGAAGGCCGCGCGGCACCTGACGAAGCTCTTCGACCGGGTCTGGGCCGATGCCCGCGAGGCGGCGGCGGTCGAGGCCGTCGCGGTGGAATTCATGACGGTCGGCCTCTGGGCGACCATGGCCCGACACGCGCCCTGGCGCGGCTCCTCGGACCGCCTCGGCACGCTGGCGCGACGCGTCAGCACCGGCGGGCTCACGCAGCTGCTCGGGCAAGACCCGCCCCTGCTGGCGAGCATGCAACCCCGCGAGGCCGAGGCCGCCATCCTGGTGGCCTGGCGCGAGGTCTCGGGACGCAAGGAGGAGGCCGCGCTGGACGCCTCGGCCGCCACGCTGGCCCGGCTCCAGGACCAACCGCTCGCGCGCGCCGGAGGCCTCGACGCGGTCCTGGCGCTGCAGCGCGTGCACGGCGAAGACGCGACCCCCGCCCTCGTCCACGCCTTCCTCGCCGGCCTGCACCGCACCGCTCACGGCGAAGTCATCGAGCGCTGGTTGCTCCAGCGTCCCCGGCCCGCCCTGGAGGCGGCCCTCGACGAGCTGCCCGACTGGCTGGACCGCTTCGAGCCGCGCGCCATGGATCGCCTGGCCTGGCGGCTGGTGCCGAAGCTCCGGGGACGGGACCTGGACGCGGTCACCGAGGTCGCCGAGGCCATCGGCGGGCAGCGCGGCGAGTCGATCCTGGCCGAGCTGAGCTGAGGCTCAACGGGCCACGAAGCCCTCGATCACGCAGCGGTCGTCCTGGGGCGCCCTCACCCCGTAGCCCCCGTCCGCGGCCACCCGGATCTCGACCGCCCCCCTCGCGGAGCGGAAGCGATCGTGGGAGCCCGCGAAGGCGCCTCGGTCGGGCGCCCACACGAAGCCCTGCCCCAGGCGCGGTGCCCAGGCCGTGAGGGCGTCGGGGTGAGGGGCCTCGACGTAGCCCGGCCCGGCGCCCACCAGCACCTGCCGGTCCTCGCCGTCCTCGGGCAGCGCCGCGTCCAGCCAGGCCTCGTTGTTGCTCGACGGCAGGCCGTGGTGGTTGGCCTGCATCACCTCGACGGGGTCGATCGCCGCCGCGAGCGGGGTCTCGACGTCCGGCGTGTCCCGGCCCCCGCCCGTCAGGTCCCCGCCGAAGAGCAGCTGGAAGTCGCCCCAATCCACCAGCCCCACCAGGCTGCGGGCGTTCTCCGTCAGATCCCCGGCCACCAGCGGGCCCGCGGCGTCCTGGCCGTCGGCCGCCAGCCAGCGAAGCTCCGCCCCCTCGCCCAAGTCGAGCGGTTGGCCGAGCCCGGGGCAGCCGGACTCGTCGCAGAGCGGCTGGTGCGCGACGCCACGCGCGATCCACGACTCCAGGCCCGCGACTTCGGCCGTGTTCGCCTGCTCCAGGTGCACGAGGCCCCGGCTGATGACCGCTCGCCGCACGTCGAGCTCGTCGACCAGGCCCGAGGCCGCGCCCAGGTGGTCGGCGTGGAAGTGGGTGAGCACCACGTAGTCGACGGCCCGCTCCCCGGTCCAGGCCTCCACGGCCTCGAGCACGTCGTCGTCGTGGCTGTCGTTGCCGACGTCCACGAGCACGGAGGTGCCGTCGGGACCCAGGAGCAACGCCGATTCCCCGAAGGCGCCGGTCAAGTGCAGCTGGATCCAGCGCAGCCCCTCGCTGGGCTCGGGATCACAGGGATCGACCCGGCAACCGAAGAGCAGCAGCAGGACGGGAAGCCAACGCACCGCCGCACCATGCGCACACGGGCGGGGGGAAACAAGGGCGCTGGTGGGGAGCCCGTCAGCCGGGTTCCCCCAGCTGCTCAGTCGGCCAGGCCGACGAGGGTCACCGTGATGGCCACGGGCGGGGTGAGGCCGTGGCCGGCGAGGGCGTCGAGGCAGGCCTCGTTGAGGTCGAAGGTCGGGGAGACGCCACCGAACCAGGTGTCCTCCTGCGCAGTCGGCCGCAGATCATGGTCCCAGTTGCCGTTGTCGAAGTGGATCGAGCCGTCCTCCCGCCAGGTCATCACCGGCTGGGGATTCGGGACCCAGCAAGGCTCGAGGTCGTCGTAGGTGTTGCCGAAGATGGGCTCGTAGTCCGGGCCGAGGACCTCGCGGGGGTCGATCTGAGCGGCGAGCCACCGGGCGCCGTCCCAGCGCCAGACCGAGTCGGCGCGGGTCGGCATCATCCCGCAGTTCAGCCGCATGACGAGGTGGGCGCCCAGGTCGACCTGGGGGGGGGAGACGTCCCAGTCGAACTCGATGGGGTCCTCGGGGTCCTCGGGATCCTCGGGGTCGACCGCGTCGTCGTCGTCCCCGACGTCGTCCTGGTCCTCGGGATCGGCGGGATCCTGCTCGTCGTCGACTTCGTCCTGCAGGTCCGGCTCGTCCTCCAGGACCTCCACGAAGGAGCCGGAGTACTCGTCGGAGACGGGCGTGCAGGCGGACAGGAGCAGCAGAGCGAGGGCAGCGAGGCGGACCATTTCAGTCTCCGGCGCCCTGGTCTCGAAAGCCGCGTCTCCCAATGCGACAGCTCGATCCCGGAGCAACCCCTCACCCTTCAGTTACTCAACGTACCTGTCCTGCGGAATGGTGAACGTGGATCGGTCAGACTCACCAAGAACGTGCGATCAGCCCGCCCGCCGGCCCCGGATGAGCAGGTTCCGCGGGGTCACGCGCCGCGCGCAGAAGGTCCCGACCTGCACCTCGTAGCCCTGCTCGGCCAGCGCGAGGGCGCGGTCCAGCACCAGCCAGAGTTCGATGGGGCGCCGGAAGAGGCCGCGGACGAGGCTCAGCGCGCGACTCTGCCTCGCCCGCTCCTCGCCTGCGTGCTGGGCCGCGGAGGCCGACCAGACCGAGGGCAGCTCCAGCTGCTGCGAGGCTGCCACCACCTGGCAGAACTCCGCGAAGGGTGAGGCGAGGGCCGAGGCCGGCAGGCTGCCCAGGGGGCTGTAGTCGTCGCGCCCGCTGGCCTGTCGAAGCAGCAGATCCAGGCCGAGCCGCCACGCGTTCTCGCGGCGCCGCGCGGCGCGGAGCTTCGGGGACGCGACGACCTCCTCCACCGTGGCGAGGCGCAGGGTGGCGTGATCCAGGGGGAGCAGCGCCCCGCGGGCCTGGGACGAGAGCGGCACGCAGCCCCGGCCACCTCGGTGCTGCAGGTGGAAGCAGCAGGGCGCCAGGGCGAGCTCCGCGGGCCTGCCCTCCAGCCCCTCGATCAGGGCGTTCGTCAGCCCCCCGCAGGCGTGCAGCGCGACCACCAGGGCGCCTCGCTCCAGGTGCGTCCGGGTGTCCTCCTTCAACACGTCAGCCTCGACGAAGCGGAGGGCCACCCCCGCACGGCCGGCCAGGGCCCGCGCGGACTGCTCGAGCCGCCCGTCCAGCTCGACCACCGTCACGGGCCGCCCGCCCAGGGCACCGAGGGTCCGGCCCAGGTGCCCCTTGCCGCCGCACCAGTCGAGCACCCCCTCCGCCTCGAGCCCGCCGAGCGCGGCCGAGAAGCTCGCGACCTGCTCCCACTTCCGCCCCTTGATGCCGCGCCGCAGGGAGGCCTCGCCGCGCAGGCGGGTGGCCAGGGCCCCATCCACCGGGCTCTGGGGCACCGCCGCGATCGCCGCCGCCTCCTCCGCCCAGCCCTGCATGACAGCCGGCAGCCCCGATCCCCGACCGGCCTCGAAGCCGTCGATCGCCCCCTCGTCCAAGCCAGACAGGAAGGCCACGAGCTCCGGGTGCTCGCCCTGCCAGGGCACCGGGAGCTGGCTGAACGGCCGCGGGCGCCAGAGCGGTCGCTGCGCCCAGAGCCAGCGATCCAGGGCCGCGAAGCGCTCGCGCAGCGCCTCGTGTCCGCAGAGCTCGCTGGGGGCCTCGACCATGCCGCAGGGTGCCAGCTGGAGGCGGCGGAGGGCGAGCCCGGCCCGCGTCGCTGCGCGCTGCACTGCCACGCCGGCCTTGCCCCGAGCGTCCCCAGCTGGCATTCCCCCCGCATGATCCCCTGGGAGCTGCTCGAACAGACCCCGACCCCCGACGGCCAAGGCGAGATGAGCCTGCACCGCCGGGGGCAGGAGTACTCGATCCGGGTCGACCGCCGGGAGCTGATGAACAGCCGCGTGCACGGCTCCGAAGAGGCCATGGCCACCCTCTCTTGCGGGGGGATCGCCGCGGGGACCG
>JAJDAI010001226.1 GCA_029261955.1 Deltaproteobacteria bacterium
GCAGCGCCCAGGGGCGCGGGACCGGGGGAAAGAACAGGCGGAAGAAGCCCCAGGTGGTGCAGACCGTCACCGCCGTGAGCAGGACCGGCCGGGCGATCGTGTAGAGGTTCCGCGCCAGCTCGAGGTAGGTCTCGCCCCAGAGCAGCCAGGGGTAGGCCTCCGTGATCGTGCCGATGCTCAGCCAGACCATCAGGCGCAGGTTGAGCGTGAAGAAGGCGGCGACGCTCAGCGCGATCCACAGCAGGCCGCGGACCCAGAAGGGCCAGCTTCGTACACGCTGAAGGGGACTTGCGGGGGCGGCCATCGGGGAGGGGGCAGCCTAGCAGCGGGTCCGCACCGATCGCCGGGCCCGCGGGTCGGATACCCTTCGAAGCCGTGACGCAGCCCCCCGAGCCGCAGTCTCCCTGGCCCGCCCGGCTCGCCCTGGCCGGCCTGCTGGTCCTGGTCGCGGCGCTGCACGCCTCGGTGCTTGGCCTGCCCTTCGGAAACCCCGACGACTGGTTTCACCTGGACGTCGCCGCGGGCATGGTCGCCGGGGAGGGCGGGGCTTTCGCGCGCGCCTGGTCGGGCTTCGGGGCCTCCGACTCGCTGCGGCCCACGCCCTGGATCCTCTGGGCCATCGACTTCGCGCTCTTCGGCTGGGACCCCGCGCCCTACTTCGCGACGAACCTGCTGCTGCACCTGGGCGGCGTCGCGGCCGTGTTCGTGCTGGCGCGCTCGCTGGGGGTCGGGGTCGCCGGGGCGCTGGCCGCGGGCGCGGTCTTCGGCCTGAACCTCGCCTCGGGGGAGGCGACCTACTACCTGGCGGCCCGCGACGACGCGACGGCCTGCCTGCTCGCGGTGGTGCTCTGCGCGGCTTGGCCTCGGCTGCGCCTCAGTCGGCGGGGGCTCGGCCTCGCGCTGGTCCTGCTGCTGCTGTGCCTCTGCTCGAAGCCGACGGCCGTGGCCGTGGCGCTGGCGCTGCCGGTGCTCGACCGACTCCAGCCCGGGGAGCCGGTGCGGCGGCGCTTCTGGGCGGTCTGGGCAGCGGTCCTGGTCCTCTGGGGGATCGTGCTCGCGGTGGTGGTCGGACCGGGCGGGCTCGGAGGGCCGGGCGGGGGGCTGGGCGGGAACGTGCTGGCGCGTCCGCTGGGGCTGCTGTTGGCGCCCTCGTCGACGGTCGGCATGCCCGATCTGTCCGTGCGCAGGGAGCTGCTCCCGCTGCTGCCCATCCTCATCGGCCTGCCCCTGGCTCGCTCCTGGCGGGCGATGGGCGCGGGCGCGCTGTGGCTGCTGCTCTTCCTGCCCGTGCCGACGCTCTGGCTGGCCTCGCAGAGCGGATTGGACTTCGGCGGGCGGCAGATGCTGATGCCGTCCGTGGGCCTGGCGCTGCTGGCGGCCGCGGCCATGCCGAGCGGCGGCCGCGTCAAGACGGTGATCGGCTGGGCGCTGGCGATCGTGCTCCTCGCGGGCCTGGGCTGGCGCCACGCCGCCGCCTCGCGCCACTTCCACGACCGGCCCGATCCGACCATCGAGCGCTTCGCGAAGGCGCTGGAGGCGCGTCCGGCGGACCGGCCGCTGCTGGTCTCGCTCCAGCGCGGGTCCCAGGGCTTGAGCAGCCTGCTGACGTCGGGTGCCCTGCTCCGCATGGCCGGCCTGGAGCAGCCGCCCGGCGTGCTGCTGCAAGGCAGCGAGGTCCTGCTGCGTCCGAAGCTGGAGCCCTACGGCTACGGCCGCCTCGTGCCCGCTGGCCCGCTGACCGAAGAGGAGGCCGCGGCGTCCTGGGTGATCTCGGATCGCTTCGCGGGGCGCTGGCCCGAGTTCGGCGCCGTGAGCCTGCGTCCGCGGCTGCGCGGCGAGCTCGCGCAGAGCTGGGACTTCGCTGTGGGGCCCGGGGGCTGGAGCGGCTGGCCCGAGCGCGCCGCGCAAGCGAGCTGGGAGCCGCAGGTCGGGTGGCGGGTGCCCCGCCGGCAGCTGCTGCCCGAGGGCCAGGTCGCCCGGGTGCTCGCCACCGCCCACAAGCCCGCGGTCCTGCTGTCCCCCGAGCTGGCCATCGAGCCGGCCACCGTCTGCGCCCTGGAGCTGGAGCTGGGGGACCTGCCGCGGCCGCCGCCCAGCGGGCCGGTGGGTGGGCGCCTGGCGAAGGACGGGCGCTTCGCGCTGCTGACCTGGTCGACGGACGCCGGCTTCACCGACGCCTGGACCGGCTCGCTGCTGGTTCCCCTGGGGCCGGGCGTCTCGACCGTCCGCCTCGACCTCAGCCCAGCCTGGCTGGAGGCCGGCACGGTGCGACGCCTGGCGCTGCTGCCGGTGAACGCGCCGGGGCAGCCCCTGGTTCGATCACTGAAGCTCTTCTGGTGCGCGGACTGAGGCCGCTCAGGCAGCTTCGGGCGTCATCGCGCCGAGGGCGCGCCGCACGAAGAGGACCACGCCGACGCTCGCCAGGGCCGTGATCCCGATGGCGGCGACCTGGAAGCCGCCCGCCTCGACCCTGCCCGAGAGCAGCGCCCCCAGCTCGGTCAGCTGCGCGCCGACGCCGGCCCAGACGGCCACGGGCACGAGGGTGCCGAGCGCGGTGCCGGCGAGGTACTGCCGCCGGGAGACCGCCGTCAGGCCGAGCAGGTAGTTGATGACGTTGTAGGGCGCGATGGGGGACAGCCGCATCAGCAGCACGAAGCGCCCGCCCTGCTCGCCCGAGGCGCGGTCCAGGGCCGCCATGCGGCCGCCGCCCAGGCGCCGCTTCACCGGTTCGCGGAAGCGGCCCCGCGCGAGCTCGAAGGTCAGCAGGCCCGTGCTCACCGACAGGGCCCAGGCCAGGGGGATGCCGACCAGCGGCCCGAAGAGAAAGCCCGCCGCGCCCTGGAACCAGGACGCCGGGAAGGCGAGCAGGGTGCCCACCAGGTAGATGAGCAGGAAGACGCCCACGCCTGCGGGGCCGAGCTGCTCCACCTCGAGCAGGGACATGAACAGCGCCCCCACGTCGTCCTTGAGCCACCACGCGCCGGCGAGGAAGCAGAGGCAGAGGACGATGATCGCAGCGCGGCGCACGCCGCTTGAGTAGGTGATCGCCGGCCCGCGCACAAGCGCTGCGCATCGTCAGGGTCGATCGGGCTCCAGACGCCTAGCCTCCTGCGGTGCGCTCGCTCGACATCCCCGTTCTCCGCCCCGACCCGAGCGCCCTCGGGCCCTTCTCCTTCGCACGCATCGCGGGCGGTGTCCTGCTCACCAACGACGCGGCCGAATGGTCGCTCTTGGACGAGGACACCTTCTCCGCCTTGATCGAAGGCCGCCTGCCGGCGGATCACCCGAAGGCCGACGAGCTGCGCGCGCACTGCTTCCTGCGCGACGGCGCCGATCTGGACGCGCTCGCGGACCGGGTGCGCCGCAAGAAGGCCTACCTGCGCCGCGGCCCGCACCTGCACGTCATCGTGACCACCACGCGCTGCAACCAGAGCTGCACCTACTGCCACGCCTCGCGCACGCCCATGGATGCGGCGGACGTGGACATGAGCATCGAGACCGCGCGCGGCGTGGTCGATCGGGCCCTGCGCAGCACCTCGAGCTACATCAACTTCGAGTTCCAGGGCGGCGAGCCGACGCTCAACGAGGACGTGATCCGCTTCGTCGTCGACTACGCGCGGGAGAAGAACCGGCACGAGGGCAAGGAGCTCGACTTCTCGCTCGTCACCAACATGACGACGATGACGGAGGAGCTGGGCCGCTGGCTGGTCGAGAAGGAGGTCTACGTCTGCACCTCGCTGGACGGGCCGCTGGATCTGCACGATGGCAACCGCCCCTGGCGCCGCGACCACAGCGCGCACGAGCAGGTGGTGCGCTGGATCCGCTGGTTCGCGGCCCGCTACGCCGAGCAGGGCAAGGACGCGAACACCTGGCACGTGGACGCGCTGCTCACGACGACGAAGGCGACGCTGGGCCGCATCGACGAGGTGCTGGACGAGTACATCGGGCTGGGCATCCGCTCGGTGCACCTGCGTCCCCTGAACCCCTACGGCTTCGCGGGCGACGCGTGGAAGCGCATCGGCTACTCCATCGAGGAGTTCCTGGCCTTCTACGAGCGGGCCCTGGACCGCATCCTCGAGCTGAACCGGGGCGGGGTGGAGCTGGTCGAGGGCACGGCGTCGGTCGTGCTGGCGAAGATGCTGACGCCGGACGACCCGGGCTACGTCGACCTGCGCTCGCCCTGCGGCGCGGGCATCGGGCAGGTCGCCTACGACCACGACGGCGGCATCTACCCCTGCGACGAGGCCCGCATGGTGGCGGCCTCGGGTGATCGAGCCTTCCAGATCGGCCAGGTCGGGCGGGGCAGCCTCGCGCAGGATCTGCGGCACCCGACGGTCAAGGCGATGGCAGTGGCCTCGCTGACCGAGGCCCTGCCGACCTGCTCGACCTGCTGGAACCGACCCTTCTGCGGGGTGTGCCCCATGCACAGCTTCCAGACCTGCGGCGACCTCTTCGGGCAGCGGGCCGAGTCGGACTGGTGCAAGCGATGGATGGGCGTGTCCCGGCTGTTGATGGAGCGCCTGGCGCACGATCCCTCGGCCGAGGCCATCTTCCGGCGCTGGACCCTGCGGCGGGAGCGGGATGCCTGAGCGCCTGGACCTGAAGGTCGGGTTCAGCTGCAACAACCGCTGCCGCTTCTGCGTGCAGGGGGACAAGCGCGAGCGCTTCGGCGATCGCTCGACGGCGGAGCTGATCGCGATCCTGGAGTCCTCGCGTGGGGGCTGCGAGGGCGTGGTGCTCACGGGCGGCGAGGTGACGATCCGGCCCGACGTGGTGGAGCTGGTCGCGGCGGCCCACCGGCTGGGCTACTCGACGATCCAGGTGCAGACCAACGGGCGGATGCTGAGCTCCCCGCCCTTCCTGGACGCGCTGATCGAGGCGGGCGTGACCGAGGTGAGCCCCGCGATCCACGGCCCCGACGCGGCCACCCACGACGAGCTCACGCGGGCTCCCCGCAGCTTCGTCCAGACGGTCAAGGGGGTCCGGTTGGCTCGGGAACGGGACCTGCCGGTGCTGATCAACAGCGTCGTCGTGCGGCGAAACCACCGGATGCTGCCCGCGATGGCGCGGCTCTTCGTGGCGCTGGACGTGCAGCAGTTCCAGTTCGCTTTCGTGCACGCGCTGGGGGAGGCGGGGGAGCGCTTCGAGGAGATCGTGCCGCTGCTGTCGGAGGTCGAGCCCTTCCTGCGCGCCGGCATCGAGATCGGGCGCGCGGCGGGGCTGCCTTGCATGATCGAGGGGGTGCCGCTGTGCTTCCTCAGCGGGATCGAGGACGCGGCGGCCGAGCACCTGATCCCCGACACGCGGATCGACGAGGGTGCGCGCGTGGTCGAAGACTGGACCCAGCAGCGGCGGGATGCGGCGAAGGCGCACGGGCCGGTCTGTGTGGGGTGCCGGTTCGAGGCGAGCTGCGAGGGGCCGTGGAGGGAGTATCCCGAGCACTTTGGGTGGGGGGAGTTCTCGCGGGTTTCTTAGGATCTGGCGTGAGACCCGGCCTACCGAAACAAGATCCCGGCTTCCCCGGCCTCCGCATACCCAACCACGGTCCCCTCCGCCCGCTCCGCCAGCTCCTCCGCCCGCCCAGGCGCCACCGCCATCAGGAGCCCGCCCGAGGTCTGCGGATCCACGATGATCGACTGCTGCCAGGCCGGCACCCCCTCGAAGTGGGCGAAGCCCTCGGCGTAGTCCCGGTTCGTGGTCTCGCCCCGCGTCAGCCGCTTCTTCCGCACCGCCTCGCGCGCGCCCGGCAGCAGCGGCAGGGAGTCCGCCTCGATCACCAGGCGAAGCCCGGAACCGCGCGCCATCTCCATCCCGTGGCCGATCAGCCCGTAGCCGGTGATGTCCGTCGCGCCGTGCAGGTCCTCGCCCAGGGCTCGGCCCGCTTCGGCCGCCGCCGCGTTCAGGGTCGCCATCGACTCCACCAGCGCCGCCGCCTGCTCCTCGCTCAGGTCGCCCTTCTTGAGCGCCGTGCTCAGCACGCCCGTGCCCAGCGCCTTCGTCAGCACCAGCGCATCGCCCGGCTGCGCGCCGGCGTTGGCCCAGATCCGGTCGGGGTGCACGATGCCCATGACGCTGAGCCCGTACTTGAGCTCCTTGTCCGACACGCTGTGCCCGCCGCCCACCACCGCGCCCGCCAGCTGCACCACCTGCTGCCCGCCCGCCAGGATCTGCCCCAGGACCTCGGCGTCCAGCTGATCGTCGGGAAAGCAGACGATGTTCAGCGCCACGCGCGGCAGCCCGCCCATGGCGAAGACATCCGACAGCGCGTTCGCGGCCGCCACCCGCCCGAAGTCGAAGGGGTCGTCGACCACGGGCGTGAAGAAGTCGAGCGTCTGCACGACGGCGATCTCGTCCGTCAGCGCGTAGACCGCCGCGTCGTCCGCCCCCGCGTGCCCCACCAGGAGGCGCGGGTCGTCGATGGGCTTCAGGGCACTCAAGGCAGTCGCCAGCGAAGCCGCCGGCAGCTTCGATGCTCAGCCGGCGCACTCGACCGTGGCCGTGAGTCCGCCCTTCTTTCTCCAACGCATGCCTGCTCCGTCTTCGATGGAGGCGACAGGTTACTCGTCGAGGAAGTCCAGGTTCGGGCCCTTGCGCACAGGCCGCCCCAACTCGTCGGCCCGCTGGATCGCGCCGGCTCCGAACCGCCCGCGGATCAGGTCCATCGCGCCCTCCAGCTTCCGCCGCCCCGTGCTCGCGGAGAACAGGTCCAGCTGGGGCTCGGCGTCCGGCTTCACGAGGTCGTAGGCGGCGAGGCCCACGAGCCGGAAGGGCTCGTCGTAGTCGAAGTGCGGCAGCAGAGTCAGCCCCTCCTCGTAGAGGCGCTGCGCGAGGTCGGTGCCGGGGTGCAGCTGCTTCTGGCGCGTCATCAGCCGGAAGGAGCTCGTCTTGAGCTTCACGCGCACCCCGCCCGCGAGCATCCCCTTCTTGCGCAGGCGGCGACCGATCTCCTCCGCCGAGCGCCGCAGGTAGGGGTCGATGTCCGCGCGGTCCACGATGTCGGTCTCCAGGGTCCGCTCGGAGCCGATGGACACCGCCCGCCGCTTGCCTTCGACGTGCCGCGGATCCTGCGCGTGGGCCAGCCGCCAGAAGTGCGGGCCGGCGTTGCCCAGCTGCTCGCGCAGCCAGTGCGGGTCCGCGGCCGCCAGCTCGCCGATGGTGTGCAGGCCGATGGCCTCGATGCGCTCCGTCGTGACCGGCCCGGCGCCCCAGAGGCGGCGGATGGGCAGGGGCGCCAGGAAGGCCTCGGCGTCCCAGGGCGGCACGACCGTGAGTCCGTCGGGCTTGCGGAAGTCGCTCGCCACCTTCGCGACGTACTTCGTGCCCGAGATGCCGACGGACACCGTGAGGCCACCCGTCGCGTCCTTCACCGCGTCCTTGATCCGCCGCCCCATCTTCCCGGGCGTGCCGAAGAGGTGCTCCGCGCCCGTCATCTCCAGGAAGGCCTCGTCCAGGCTGATGGGTTCCACCGAGGGCGAGAAGTCGGCGAAGGCCGCCATGATCTGCTGCGAGACCTCGCTGTAGCGCTCGAAGCGCGGTGGCACGACGAGGGCTTCGGGGCACAGGCGCCGCGCCCGGGACATGGGCATCGCCGAGCCCACCCCGGTGGGTCGGGCTTCGTAGGACGCCGTCAGCACGACGCCGCGCCCCGATCCGTGCCCGATGAGGATCGGCCGACCGCGCAGCGAGGGGTCGTCCAGCTGCTCGACGCAGGCGTAGAAGGCGTCCATGTCGGCGTGTGCGACGATTCGGGGCCAGCGGGACATCGGACTACTATATGGATGTTCAGTGAGTCTGGGGCGGTGAGTGCCCGCCCTTCGCGTGAGTTCCCGGGCCTCGGGGGAGCAACGCTCAGGGCGCACCTGGGTGCGCGGGCCTAGGCTTCGTCCCATGCGAGTCATGCCCAGCCTCTGGCGTGCCCCCCTGATCTGGCTGACCCCGCTCGGCCTCTTCCTCGTGGCTTGCCCCGCCCCCGACGACGACGACACCGCCGAGCCCGACGACCCCTGGATCGTCGAGCAGGACGAGCTGCCGGGAGCCGCGCTCTCGATCTGGGGCACCGACTCGGACGACGTCTGGGTGGCGGGATCGGGCGGCGAGGTGGGCGAGCCCCTGGTGCTGCACCGCTCGGGTGGAGACTGGGAGCAGCTCGACACCGGGGAAGAGGGCACGGCCTGGTGGGTGGTCGGCGACGAGGAGTCGATCTGGCTCGTCGGCGGGGCCGGCCTGATGCTGCGCTACGACCGCGCCTCGGAGGCCTTCACCCGGCTGGTCACCGACACCGACGCGACGCTCTTCGGGGCCTGGCTGTCGCCGGGCGGGCTGCTCTACGCGGTCGGTGGGACCATCGGATCGAGCGCAGCGGGCCCGGTCCTCCTGCGCGTCGACGGCGACGTGGTGACCGAGGTCGTCGACCTGCCGGCCGGCATCACGAACGACGAGAGCTTCTTCAAGGTCTGGGGGGCCGCCGACGACGACCTCTGGGTCATCTCCGACATGGGCACGGCCCTGCACTTCGACGGCACCGACTGGGCCCGGCAGATCCTGCCGGAGAACCCGCGGCTCGTGACCATCCACGGCTCCGGGCCCGGGGACCTCGCGGTAGTCGGGGGCTCGACCCGCGCGAAGCTGCTGGAGCGCACCGGCGTCGCCTGGGAGGACATCTCCCCCTCCGCCGGCCAGCCCCTGAACGGCGTCTACCTGACCGGGGACGGCGGTGGGTTCGCGGCAGGCTTCGGCAACTT
>JAJDAI010001227.1 GCA_029261955.1 Deltaproteobacteria bacterium
GGTGTCCGGCGACCTCCCACCAGTTGGCGTCCGGGGTGCGGATCATGTTGGTGCCGCAGTGCACCTCGCCAATTCCGATGTGATAGACGGCCCAGTTGTCCACGAAGTGCAGGTTGGTCCCCTCGGGAACCATCTCCTCCACGTAGTCGATGAAGACGTCGTCCTCCTGGCCCTCGGTCGGCTCGTTGCTGTTCCGGGTGAAGGGGTCGGCGAGGAACACGTCCACCTGGTCGTCGCGGTTGGCGACGATGAGGTTGACCATGCCGGGGATGACCGCGGCCTGGCCGCAGCCGATGTCCTCGAAGAGGCTCGGCATGTAGACGATGTCGTCGTCGGTCAGGCCCAGCTCGGTGCGGAACAGCGCGAGCATCGGATCGAGGTGATCCTCCTGGACCTCCTCGTTCTCCATGCGCAGCGCGTTGCTGTTGACCATCGTCTGCGTGTCCGCCAGCCCGTGGCCCCACTGCCCGGTGGGCTCGTAGCGGGGCAGCGGCGTGTTCGGCATGCCCTCCAGCAGCTCCCAGGCGGAGTGCGTGTCGGCCATCACGAACTTGAAGCCCAGGTCGGAGCTCGGGTCCGGCAGGGTGGAGGTCACCTCGTCGATGTGGCCCACGCAGAGCCAGGAGGTGTCGGGGTTGAAGGGCTTCTGGATCTTCTGGGAGTCCAGGAAGTCGGTCAGCTCACGCGCCGGGTAGCGGGTGGAGCTGCCGCCCCAGTAGATGCGCCCGAAGGGGTAGTTCACGCCGTCCACGGTGACCGGGGGCGAGACCTCCAGGTTCCCGAAGGAGTCCAGGGAGTTCACGAACTGGGGCACGCCCCAGCTCTCCACGACCTGGTCCGTGCCCGCGAGCTCGTTCTCGGGGAAGGGATCCAGCCCGCGGTTGCGGATGGAGTCGATGGTGAGGTCGACCCGCTGGCCCGGCGCGGTCATCCAGCCGATCTGGATCTCGTCCTGGATCCACACGTCCTGCCCGTAGGCCAGGTAGTTGGGCGCCGTGAACTGGTCGCCCAGCACGTCGCTGTAGGTCTGGATCATGTGGTTGTTGTTGTAGAAGCTGTTCGGCTCGTTCACGTCCACCACCCAGACGTGCTCCGTCTGCTGGAGGTGGTGGTTGAGGATGAGCGGCGCCGTCGTGACCCAGAACCAGTCGTCGTCGACGACCGCGCCGTCGGCGTCCAAGCGCTCCAGGACCAGCGAGCCCTGCCCCAGCAGGCTGCGGTGCTCGACACCCATCACGAAGTCGCTGGACGACTCCGGGACCACCCAGTCCTCCAGGTCGCCGTCCTCCTGGCTGCCCAGCACGACCTGGCTGCCCCAGCGGACGCGGAAGTTCCGCACCTCGCCGCGCAGGCTGAGGTTGTAGGTCTCGCCCTCTTCGATGCCCTCCCAGATCGCGGCGGGGATCGTGAACTCGGAGATCTCGTTCTCCCAGGACTCGATGTCGCCATCCAGCCAGTCCGGCTGTCCGGATCCGCTGTCGTCGTCGAGGTTGGCCACGCCGACGAGGCCGGGCAGGGTCTTGCCGGCGCCCGGCGCGTAGTCGGCGGGCAGCAGCAGCTGGGGGCCGACGATGGGGGCGGGACCGTCGCCGCCGCCGTCAGCGGGGCAAGCGCTGAGGGCCAGGATCACCGCAGGCAACAAGGCAGCGCGTATCGCTCTCACGGGGACTCCCAGTGGATGGGTCGAGAGGGGGGCCGGAATATAGCGGTGCGTCTCGAGGGGGCCGGAAAGGTTTCGGTCAAGGATGTGAAGTTTGTGACGCCCGAACCCGGGCTTCTGCAAACCCGGTTCCCTCAGACGGACCAGAAGGCGAGCTTCATGCAGAAGACCGAGCCGCCCGCCTTGCGGAACTCGCCCGTCTCCACCTCGATGACCTCGTAGCCCAGGGCGCGCACGTCGGCGGCGGCGGCGGAGCCCTCCTGCACGATGTAGGTCTTCCCGTCGGGGCAGTGCCCGTTGCAGAACATCCACATCGCGTCGGCCTCGCCCACCTCGAGCAGGCGCGGGAAGCAGCGCCGCAGCACCTCGAGGCCCTCGTCGTCGAAGGCGCCTGGAAAGCACACTGCCGTGCTCTCGTCGAGCGGGGCCAGGCAGGTGTCCAGGTGGTAGAAGCGCGGATCCACCAGGTTCATGATCACGACCGGGACGCCGGTCCAGGTCGAGATGAAGCGGTAGGCCTGCTCGGTGGACCGGGGGCCGGTGCCGCCGTAGAGGAAGGCACGACCGGGGTGCCAGAGCGCGTCGCCGGTGCCCTCGAAGCGGGGGACCAGGTAGGGGTCGAGGCTCTGGACCTCGACGCCCCGGTGCTCGAGCGCCCGGACGACATGCGGCACCTCGGGCTCGCGGCGGGCGGAGCGCATGATGCTGCGGATCGCGGCCGGGCCGCCGGCCAGCAGCCCCGACGGCAGCGGCAGCGTCTGGTTGGCGCAGAAGACGTAGTCCGGGAGGAAGGGCTCCGGCGGCAGCACGTCCAACGGCATGCCCACGGAGCGGTAGGCGTCGGCCACCTCACGCCACTGGAGGCGCGCCTGGTACCGGTCGATCCCGTCGACGTTGCCTTCCATGTGGGGGTTCTGGACCGTCTCCACGTCGAAGTACGTGGGGTCCGTCATCATCACCCGATCGGGCAGCGGCAGCGCCTGCAGCGTGCGGGGATCGGGGAGCGCCTGCACACCACGAACGAGGCGAGCGAGGTCGGTCAACGCCGGGTCACTCGACGATGAGCGGGTAGGTGATCTGCTTGCTCTTGCCCTCGAAGGGCGGGAACTTCAGCGCGTTCACTTCCTTGCTGATGCAGGTGTCCAGGGGGGTGCCTGCGAAGCGGGACGTGGTGACGCGGGCCCGCGAGACGGTGCCCTCGGGCGCGATGCTGAACTTCACGTAGATCTTGCCGCTGAGCTCGGAGCCCCGTGCCAGCTCGACCTTCAGGCAACGGACGATCTGCGCGTTGTTCTTGATGATCGTGTCGATCACGAAGCGGCTCGGGCCGGACGGCTTCCGCTCGCTGCTCGTCTCGGACGGCGGCTTGATCTGGGCACGCGGCGGGGCGCTCGGGGTGGGCGTGGGCTCGACGCGGGGTTCGACCCGGGGCTGGACCCGCGGACGGGGCGTCGGGCGTGGCGTCGGCTCTTCACGCACCACGCGGCGGGGCGTGGGGGTGGCGACCGGCTCGGGCTCGGGCACAGGCGTGGCCTCGTCGAAGCGACCGAGCTCGTTCGCCTCTTCGGCGCTGAGCTCGCCTTCGCCTTCGGGCGCCAGCTCGGCCTCGGGGGACGGCTCGGGCTCGGGCTCGGGCTCCGGCTCGGGCTCCGGCAGATCGGGCAGACGGGCCGGCGGCGGCTCGACGACGGCCGCCTCCTGGGCGTGCATCCAGTGCATGAAGCCGGCGACGCCGGCCAGCAGGATGGCGAGCATCAAGGCGATCGGCGCGCGCTCGGGGTTGGCCCCGCGGGCGGTGACCAGCGCGAGCAGCATGCAGCCGGCGAGGCCCAGGCCAACGAAGCCGAAGGCGACGGAGTTGATGGGCGCGGGCACGAAGGGGATCGCGAGCAGAGCGAGCAG
>JAJDAI010001228.1 GCA_029261955.1 Deltaproteobacteria bacterium
GACCCCCCTCAGTGTCCTGACCCCCCTCAATCTCCTGACCCCCCTTGATGCACGGCGGGATCAGCGGTTCAACCAGGGGCCTGAACGGTTGCGATCACAGCCCCAGCAGCGCTGCGACCTCGTCCCACATCGCGGCGTTGACCCCGCGCATGGCTTCTCGGTGCTCGACGACGACCTGGGCGGCGGCGTCTCGCCCCTCGGCCAGGCGATCGAAGCGTTCCAGCAGGGCTGCTTCGGGCTCGGTGGGGCCGTAGGTCATGTCGGGCTGGCCGAAGTCCTCGAGCAGCATCTCGTACTTGTGGCCCCAGCCCATGGCGAGGGACGGCACGCCCATGGACAGCGCCGCGACGAGGGAGTGGAAGCGCGATCCGACGACCAGCTCCGCCCCGCCCAGGAAGCCCTTGAGGACCTTGGGGTCGGGGTGCTCGAAGAGGGAGGCCCCGTCCAGCCGCGCCATCAGCTGCTCGCCGAGCGGACGATCTTCGCCGGAGGCGTCGTGCACCACGATCCGAACCGCCAGCCCGCGCGCCGCCATCGCCTGCCCCACGGCTTCCAGTCGGTCGAGGTAGATGGGCGCCCAGAGGTCCTTCTGCTTGCCGTGATCGAGCACGCGCACGTTGGGCACGATGCAGCCGTAGGGCGCCGAGCTCTCAGGAACCTCGGGCGTCTCCGGCAGGAAGATCGTGATGTCCGGCGCCTGAGTCAGGTGGTCGCTGCGCCCGCAGGCGCGGGCCGCCTCCAGGCTGACTCGGTCCCGCGCGTACACGCGGTCGCAGGCGTCCAGCACCCCCGAGAACGCACGAGCGACACCAGCATCCTCAAACGGCCCGAACATCTGCGGCAGCATGATCACGGGCTTGCCATCACGCCGATACCAGCGCGCCCGGCGCGCGAAATTCGCCGCACGCCGCGCTCCCCAGGCATCCCCGAAAGCAAAGCCCGAGATGTCGATCAGCGCGTCCGCGTCCTGCCGCCGCGCGTAGTCCGACGAGGGGGGCAGCACCCGCCCCGCGACCCGGCTCAGGCGGAAGAACAAGGACGCCGGCCGCGCCTGAGGGAAAGGCCGGATCGACGGGAAGATGGGCAGAATCCCATGCTCGGCGCACTCTGCCGCGGACCCCGAAGGCATGACCTCCATGCAGAAGCCGTCGACCCCGCGGGCCGCGAGGATGCGCGACGCCGTCCAGAGCATCAGCTGGGCGCCCTTGTTGCGGAACCCGGCGCCGTGCAACTCGATGATCACGGGGTGTTCCAGCTCCTCGCGGCGTCCAGCGCGAGCTTCTGGGAGTAGGGGACCTCGCCGTCGGGGTCGGGCCAGCCGACGGACATCAGCATCACGACCTGCTCGTCGTCCCGCAGGTCGATGGCCTTGCGCATGCGCTTCTCGAGCCGGGGGATGTCCGGCCAGTTGATGCAGCAGGACGCCAGGCCGAGGGTCTCCAGCCCGAAGGCGAAGCCCATCGCGGCCAGGGACGCGTCGATGTAGGGCACGTGGCGGTCCCGCGGGTGCGCGAAGGCGCCGAGCTTGCCGACGATCACGACCACGCACTGGAAGTTCTCGTACAGGCCGCGGGTGCCCATGGGGATGGACGCGATCTCCTGCACGCGAGCCGGGTCGTCGTAGATGCGGAACTCGAAGGGCTGCCGGTTGCAGGCCGAGGGCGCGTACAGGCCGATGGTCAGGGCCTGGTCGATGAGCTCGCGCGGCACCGGCTCGGGCAGGAACCAGCGCACGGAGCGGCGGCGCTGGGCCAGCTCCAACATCCCCTCCGGCGAGACCTGAAGCGGGCCGAGATCCCGCCGGTAGGGCCGCGATTCTGCCGCCCGATCGTCCCGCGCCGCCTCGGCCAGCCCACGAGCCAGGTGGTTGTCCCGCGCGGTCCGGTAGGTCTTGCGCGCCGCGTCGATCTTCGGGTGCTTCGTCACCGCCTCGAAGTAGGCGTCCAGCGTGTCGCGCGCCCAGCGCTCGAGCAGCAGGCCGTCCTCGTCCAGCTGGCTGCTGATGAGATCGCCGTACAGGTCCGCTGCGAGCTCGATGTAGTCCAGGCCGAAGACGTCGCGCCGGGGCCGCATGATCAGCCCCTTCTCCAGGCGGTGCACGCAGCGGCGCAGCTTCACGCGCCCGGCCGCGCCCGTGCGAGACAGCAGCTCCTCCTGGTGCCGACGCAGACCGTGGAGGGTGGCGCGGACCTCGCCGTCGAGCATGCCGGTGCTGAGCGCGAAGATCAGGCGCCCCAGCGAGCTGGAATCAGCCAGGCGCAGCGCCGCCCAGGTCACCGGACGGGGGACGGCCTGGCGCAGGCGACCGCGGATCTCACCGAGCTTCATGGGCTGCGCTTCTTCCTCGCCCTGAGGACTTCGCGCACCAGCGGCAGCAGCTTGTAGGGGCTGAGGCGATCCCAGAGCATCAGGGTGGCTCCGTATACCACGCCAAAGGAGGCCAGCAGCAGGACCAGCCGGACCGCGGAATGCCAACCGGTCAGGGCCTCGTCGAGCACCTGGTGCACCCCGAGGCCGACCAGCAGCGCGGTCAGCGGGACGACCGTGCGCATGAGCACCGAGCGCACCTTCAGGTTGAGCACCCAGGCCGCGAGCGGGTAGCGCAGGAGCTGCGCGACGGTGCCGATGCCGGCCAGCAGCCAGGCGAGACCGACCGCGCCGTGCTCCTGAACCACGGGCACGACGCTCACGACGAAGACCACGAGCATCAGGGCCGGAAAGACGGTCGCGAGCGCAGGCTTGCCGGCCGCCTGGAAGAGCGAGCTCTGGCTCGCACCGAGGCCCCGGCACAGCCCCCAGATGGCGAGGGGCGCCATGAGCGGGGCGACCGCGGTCCACTCGTCGCTGAGCACGAAGGCGACGAAGTCCTCGGCCGCGACGATGACGCAGCCCGTGGCCAGGAAGCCCACCACGCCGACCACGTAGAAGGCCTTGAGGAAGGCCTGCTGCAGCCGCTCGGGTTTGCTCTGGAGCAGGGAGTAGGCCGGGAAGGTCACGGTCGAGATGACGCGCGCGAGCTCCAGCGCCGGCAGCATCGAGAAGCGCGCCGCCATCGAGTAGACGCCGAGGGTCGCCGCCGGCAGCAGCTTCGCGATGACGAAGTCCCCGCCCTGGATGAGCGCGAAGGCCACCAGGGAAGTCGCGAAGATCCAGAAACCGAAGCCCGACAGCTCCCGCATCCGAGGCCACGAGAAGCCCAGGCGAGCCCGCCGCGTCGCCATCACGTAGGACGCGACGACCATGTAGGCGATGCCGGCCAGGTTCCCGAGCACCAGCGCCCAGACGCTCGGGTTGATGAGGGCCGCCACCGCCGTCACCAGCAGGTCCACCGCCCCGGCCCCGAAGAGCAGCACGAAGGTCTTGTGGAACTGCAGGTCCCGGCTGAAGAAGAGCACGCCGACGCTCTGGGCGCCGGTCAGCAGCGGCGCGAGGGCGAGCACCTTCAGCGGGGCTTCCACGCCCTCCTTGTCGAGGTACTCGGCGATGTAGGGCGCCCCGAAGTACAGGGCTGCGGCGAGCACGGCGCCGCGCAGCAGCTGCGAGGTCCAGGCCGTGTCGAGGTAGGGGCCGACCTCCCCTTCCTTCTGGATGACCGCCTGGGAGATGCCTGTCTGGGACAGCGCCTCGACCGTGCGCAGCGCGAGCAGCGCGACCGCGAAGATGCCGAAGTAGTCCGGGCCGTTCGACCCCAGGAGCCAGGCCAGGAGCACGTCGCGGATCACGCGAAGCCCATGCGCGCCGAAGCGCGACGCGCCGATCCAGGCCGTCCCGCGAATCGCGCGCTTGCCGACCGCTTCGCCCGTCATCTGCCTCTTCCGCTCTGTGGGGCCTTCCGTCGGGATCGGTATAGCTGGATGAGCCATCCGGTGTCAGACACCGCAAGGTGCATTGACGGCTTCCAGGGCAGATCCGATGGTAGAGCCATGCCGATCTACGAGTACATCTGCCAGGACTGCGGGACCGAGCGCGAGCTCATCCAGAAGCGCAACGACACCGCCCCCGCCTGCACCGAGTGCGGCGACAAGCCCATGGTTCGGGTGCTCAGCGCGCACCGCGTCGGCGCGAGCAAGGGGCCCTGCGGCGAACCCAAGGTCGGGGCCTGCGCCCCGTGCGGAGTGGACCGCCCGCCCTGCGGCTGAGGCTTGCCACCGTGAAGCGAGGCGGCTGAGTGCTGCTCGATCGCCAACAGATCCGGGACCACCTGACGGCCCTCCTCGTGGCGCGCGAGCACGTGCGCGCGGCCTGGGAGGGCGGCTCGGCTGCTTTCGGGCAGTCGGATCAGTGGTCGGACGTGGACCTGGTCGCGGTCGTCGCGGATGACGAGGTCGCCGCCACCTTCGAGGCCCTGGAGCGCGGCTTGGAGGAGCTGGGCGGCGTCGCGGCGGTCTGGCAGGTCCCCGAGCCGACGCCCCACGGGCATGCGCAGCGCCTGTACCGGCTCAAGGACGCGAACTCCTTCGCCATCGTCGACGTGGTGGTCCAGAAGCTCAGCGCGGGCCAGCGTTTCCTCGACGCGCGACGCCATGGAACCCCGCGGATCCTGGTGGGTCGGGACGGCCTGATCCGAGACGCGCCCCCCGAGCAGACCGCCGACCGGCTGGCCGATGCGCTCGCCCAGGTCGCCGCGCGCCGGCCGGTGCTCGACTCCTTCGTGCTCAAGGAGATCCGCCGCGAGCGGCCCCTGGACGCGCTCACCTTCTTCCACCGCTTCGAGCTGGCGCCGCTGATCACCCTGCTGCGCGCAAGACACTGCCCCGAGCGCTTCGACTTCGGCATGCGCTACCTGGCCGAGGACCTGCCCGCGGACGTGCACGACCGCCTGCTGGAGCAGGCCTGGCCGCCGTCCTTCCGCGAGCTGGAGGCCTGCTCGGATGGGGTGCGCGCCTGGATCGACGACCTGCTCGGCTGAGGCCCCTCAGAGCAGCGCCGCGTCCGTGATGACTTCGACCAGCGCCGGCCCCTCGTGGGCGATCGCCTTCGTCAGCGCAGCATCGAGCTCGTCGCCACGGCTCACCCGGATCCCCAGCGCCCCGCACTGCTCGGCGAAGGCCGCGAAGGACGGGTTCACGAGCCCGGTCTGCCAGACGTCCCAGTGGCCCGCACGCTGCTCCTTGCTGATCTTGCCCAGCTCGCCGTTGTTCATGACGACGTGGGTGATGTCCATGCTGTGGCGCACCGCCGTCGTCACCTCGGCGAGGTACTGCCCCAGGCCGCCGTCCCCCGACAGCGAGACCACCTTGCGCCCGGAGAAGCGCGGGTCCTCGCCCTGCGTCGCGGCCCAGGCCCCCATCGCCGCGGGCAGCCCGAAGCCGATGGAGCCCAGGTACCCCGACATCAGCACCGTCTGCCCCTTGCACTCGAAGTAGCGCCCGAAGGAGTAGGTGTTGTTGCCCACGTCCACCGGCATGATCGCGTCGGCGGGCACGAGCCGAGTCATCGCCTCGAAGAGCACCGCTGCGGACAGGCCGAGCTCGCTGGTCTCGCCCATGCGCCTTCTCTTCTCGTCCCGCCAGATGCGCCAGCGCTCGGCGACGTCGGGGCGCTGATCGACCGCGGCCGCGCCCTCCATGCACCTGTGCAGCGCCTGCACGGTCACCCCGATCTCCCCCCAGACCGGCACGTCGACGGCGTGGAAGCGGCCGAGCTGCGCCCGGTCCAGATCCACCTGGATGGTCGGGGTCTTGCTGGAGATGCCGGTGTGGTTCGAGAAGCTGGCGCCGAGCACGAGCAGCAGGTCCGCCTCGTTCATCATCCAGCTGGCGACGGGCGTGCCGCTGCGTCCCAGAACCCCGCAGCCGAGCGAGTGCCGGTCCGACACCTGGCCCTTCGCTTTGAAGGTCGTGAGCACGGGCGCGTTCAGGTGCTCCGCGAGATCCAGGACCGCGTCCATGGAGAAGCGGGCGCCGTGACCGACGACGATGACCGGTCGCTTCGCCTCACGCAGGCGCTGAGCTGCCTCTTTCAGGGCGTCGGCCGGCGGCGAGATCGAAGCCGAAGCGATGCGGCCGGCCGGGCTGCCTGCGGTGCCCTCGTTGGGGATCACCTGGACCTCGTCGGGCAGGACGACGTGGGACACGCCCGGGCCCAGCAGCGCGTGCTTGCAGGCCAGGGTCGTCTGCTCGCCGAAGTCGCTGGTCGCGGCGAGCTGGTTGCCCCAGACGGCGACGCCTCCGAAGGCCGCCACGAGGTCGACCTCCTGGAAGGCCGCTCGGCCCATGAGCTTGCTGGGCACCTGGCCTGTGATGGCGACCACGGGCGAGCGGTCGACATGCGCGTCCCAGAGGCCGGTCAGCAGGTTCGTCGCGCCAGGCCCGGCGATGGCGAAGCAGACCGCGGGACGGCCGGTGAGCTTTCCGTAGGCCGAGGCGGCGAAGGCGGCGGCTCCCTCGTGGCGGATGCCGACGTAGCGGATGCGCCCGGCCTGCTCCTGAAGTCGGAAGGCCTCGGCCATGCCCAGGTTGCTGTGCCCGACCATGCCGAAGACCGAGTCGACGCCCCAGTTCACCAGCGTCTCGGCGATCACGTCCGAGGAGGTCCGCGGCGCCGGCTCGGGGTCGAGCACCGCGATGTAGACGCCGTCCTCGCGCACCTCGACGGGGTGGGTGTCCACGCCGTCGTCGTAGCCGGGCGGGTTGCCGGTCAAGGGGTCGAAGTCCCAGCCGTGCCAGGGGCAGCGCAGCAGGCCGTTCTCGATGGAGCCCTCGCCCAGCGGGCCGCCCTGGTGGGGGCAGGCGTCGTCCAGCGCGGCGTACTGGCCCTCGTGGTGGGTCAGGCAGAAGCGTCGGCGCTCGCAGGTGATGGACTTGACGCGGCCCTCGGGCAGCTCGTCCAGCTCGGCGACTTTGAGCCAGGTACGGGAAGCGGACATGGGACCTCGGGAGGGGGAAGCCGGGGGTCTCCCGGGGGGACCGAACGCTACGTCGCGAAGGACGTGGCGTCGACTCGGAGTCTTGTCTGGCTCGGGCCGGTCGCGTGGGCATGGAGGCGTGGGGTGTTGGGGCGAGGCAACAGTCCTCCGGGTCCATGTGCAGGGCTGGGCTGCGCTAGCGTGCCGTCGCGGGTTTTGGGGCTGGTTTCGGAGGATGTCTGATGTCGGACGGTGCAGCCCGCCTGCGGGCCGAGCGCGACCTGCTCGTGTGGTTCCTGGAGCAGCGTGAACAGGATGAGCCCGAGGCCTTCCTCGGGGACGCGCTGGCGCGAGTCGTGGAGCTGGTGGGGGCGGCGCGGGGCTACCTGGCGCTGGAGACGCTGGGGCAGGGCGCGCCCTGGTGGCGCAGCCTGGGCTTCGACGAGCGTGAGCTGGAGCTGGTCCGTGCGACGATCTCGACCGGGATCGTCGCGGAGGCGCTGGCCACCGGGAAGGCCGTGAGCACCAAGTCTGCGCTCTTCGACGCGCGCTGGGGCAAGCAGCCGAGTGTGCGCCAGAACCGAATCCGCGCCGTGCTCTGCGCGCCCATCGGGCTGGATGCGGGGCAGGGCGTGCTCTACCTGCAGGGCGAGCCGGACGGCCCCGGCCTTGTCGAGGACGCGGAGCGGCTGGCGACGCTCTTCGCGCGGCACCTCGGCGCGGCAGCGGAGCGGGTGCGGGCGAACCACGAGGCTTCGCTGGCCCTGGACGCGACCCGGGATCTGCGCGAGGGCCTCGTGCTGGACGGCCTGGTGGGTCGGGGCGAGGCCTTCGCCCAGGTCCTTCGCAGCATGCGGCTGGCGGCGCCTACGGACGTGACGGTGCTGCTGACGGGGCCGACGGGCACGGGCAAGA
>JAJDAI010001229.1 GCA_029261955.1 Deltaproteobacteria bacterium
CGCGGACGACGACGACACCGCGGACGACGACGACAGCACCCCCGTGCCGAACACCGCCCCGACGGCGCCGCTGGTGATGACCGACCCGGTGGTCGTCTACCCCGGCTACCAGGACCTGATCTGCGCGGTCGACTCCCCCTCGTCCGACGCCGACGGGGACCCGGTCAGCTACACCGCCGCCTGGACCCACCAGGGCACCCCCTGGACCGGCGCCACGGCGACGACCACCTGGCCTGGCGACACCATCGCCGCGTCCGACCTGGTGGCGGAGGAGGTCTGGGAGTGCGCTCTGGAGCCCGATGACGGGACGGACGTGGGGCCGGCCGGTAGCGTCGAGGTCCGGGTCGACCCCGGCGGGGACTGGAGCGAGCTCGGCGTCGGCTTGCTCGGCTACCTCTGCGCGCTGGACAGCAGCGGCGCGCCGACCTGCTGGGGCGACAGCACCTACCATCGAGGATCGGGCTCCTTCGGGTGGATCGGGGCTTCGCTGCCCGCTGGTCCTTTCGTCGATGTGGCGGTCGAAGAGGAGGGGGCCTGCGGGCTGGATGCTGGCGGCGGCCTGACCTGCTGGGGCCGCGAGGCGCCCCCCTCCCTCATCATCCCGAGCTTGACGGGCTGGGCGTCCATCGCGGGCGGGGGCGAGGCGGTGTGCGCCATCGATGACCTCGGCGCCATCTTCTGCTTCGACTACGGGGCCACCAACGCCCCGTTGGTGGCGAACGCACCCACGACCGGTGCCTGGGCTCAGGTGGCTGTAGGCGGCCAGTTGGGCTGCGCGCTCTCGAACCTGGGCGAGGTGCTCTGCTGGGGAGACCCGGCGCTTCCCTTGCTCGCCAGTGAACCCGCGGGCACAGGCCACGTCGACATCGCCGTGAGCGGCTCGACGTGGAGCAGCAGCGCTTGTGTGCTCGACGGCGTGGGCGACATCACCTGCTGGGGAGAAGACGGCGCAGGCCAGGTCTCCGGAGCTCCGAGCTCCTCGGGCTGGGCCTCGGTGCACGGCAGCCGTGCGGCCGCCAGCTTCTGCGCCCTCGACGCGGCCGGCACGGTGGAGTGCTGGGGCGACGACGGGGGCGGCACGGTCAGCGACGCGCCGGGCCTGCAGGAGGGCTTCGTCGACGTCGTGCCCCTGGCCTACGGCGCCTGCGCCCTGCACGGGTCCGGGGCGATCGAATGCTGGGGGACCTCCTACGACGGGACCCACGTCATCAACCTGCGCCGGACCTACACCGACCTGTCGGTCGTGGACTCGCTGCCCAGCAGTTGGGGAGATCACTCCTTCGCGATGTGCGCGACGGCGCTGGGCGGGGGGATCGACTGCTTCTCGTCGACCGACCGGGAGCTGCGGGACGAAGCCCCGAACACGGGCGACTGGACCCACCCGGTGGTCACCGACACGAGCGCCCCCTCGGCCTGCGCCCTCAATGCCGGCGGAGAGATCGTCTGTTGGGGAACCTCGACGGGGTGGGCGTTCAGCGGTGTCCCCGCGACGGGCGGCTTCACCGACCTGTCGATGGAGACTGACGTCGGCTGCGGGATCCAGGGCGGCGCGATCGAATGCTGGGGCTCCCGGCCGGAGATCACGGACTTCGTGCCCAGCGCGGGGCCCTACACGTCGGTGGCGGTTGGGTTCGTCGACGCCTGTGCGCTCGACGGCCTGGGGGCAGTCACCTGCTGGGGCACCGGCTCCAGCAGCTACTCGGTGCCGTCGACCGGCGGATGGTCCGCGCTCCGGGCCCTCCCGGCAACGAACACCTTCTGCGCGAGCGACCTGGGCGGAACGATCCAGTGTTGGGGAGACTGGGTGGATGTCCTCTCGGGCTACCCCGCGCAGTCCGACGCGGCCGGCCAGGTGGACGTCTCCATGAGCGTGGGCGGGGTCTGCGGTGCCGACGCGGCCGGCTCGATCGCCTGCTGGCCGCGGACGTGGAGCAGCCCCTACGACAGCGACGACCTGGCCTCGGAGGTCCCGAGCGGAACAGGCTTCACGAAGCTGACTGGCAGCCAGGCTGCCCACTGCGCCCTGGACGCCTCAGGCCACGTGGGCTGCTGGGGCGGCTTCACCTTCAACGCCCTCTGGTAGGCCTCGATCCGGAGGACCGATGACGCCTGGCGCGGCGATCGGCGCGCGCACCGCCGCCGTCGCGAAGTCCACGAAGCCAAGGCGGTGGACGCCGAGGCTGCGAACGCCTGGACGGTGTCCATCCCAACAGCCCGGCCGGGGCTCCTTCAGGGGGGGGGGCTCCGGGTGGGCGCAGCGGGAGCCCTCCCCCGAACGGGGGAGGGCGTACCCGGCCTCGCCGCTGTCTACTTGCGGCCAGGTCCCCCACGAACCCCGAGGTCCGACCTTGTCCCGAATCGTCGCTGCCCTCCTCCTGCTGACGCTCCCGCTCGCGGGCTGTGACCGCCGCCCCGACGACGACGACGACGCCACAGAGGACGACGACGACGCCACAGACGACGCCACCACCGACGACGACGACGCCACAGACGACGACGACGACGCCACAGACGACGACGACGACGACGCCACAGACGGTGACGGGGACGGCCACAGCTCCCAGGTCGACTGCGACGACGACGCCCCCACCGTGCACCCCGGCGCCAGCGAGCTCTGCAACGAAGTCGACGACGACTGCGACGGCGAGCTCGACGAGGACCCCATCGACGGCAACACCTACTACGCCGACGGGGACGGGGACGGGTATTGGGGCACGCCCATCCAGGCCTGCAGCCTGCCCACAGGCTCCGGCTTCGCGGCCAACGACTGCGACGACGAGGACGGCGCCACCCACCCGGACGCGACCGAGCTCTGCGATGCCATCGACAACGACTGCGACGGAGCGCTGCCCCCCGACGAGCTGGACGGCGACGGGGACGGCTTCATCGCCTGCGCGGAGTGCGACGACCTCCACGCCTGGGTCAGCCCCGACGAGCTCGAAGTCTGCGACGACTTCGACAACGACTGCGATGGCGTCATCGACGAGGAGGGCCACTTCTACCCAGACCAGGACGGTGACGGCTACGGCAACGCCTCCGCGCCTCCCTCCATCGCCGCCTGCACCTCGCAGCCGAGTGGCCTCGTCGGCAACGACGACGACTGCGACGACACGGACCCGGCGGTCAGCCCGTCCGCGATCGAGTCCTGCGATGGCTTCGATCAGGACTGCAACGGCTCAGCCCCGCTCGACGAGGCGGACGACGACGGCGACGGCGTCCGGTCCTGCGAGGGCGACTGCGACGACACCACCGCGCTCGTCAGCCCCGAGCTCACCGAAGAGACCTGCGGCGACGGCCTGGACAACGACTGCGACGGGACCTGGGGGGACTGCGGCCTCTTCGGGGACATCGAGCTGTCGACGGCGGACGCCAGGCTGGTCGGCATCGCGGCAGAAGACCGCGCGGGCTGGACCATCGCAGCGGCCGGCGACGTCAACGGGGACGGCTTCGACGACCTCCTGGTGGGGACCTTCGGGTCCGACGCCGAGATCTACCTCGTCCTGGGTCCCGCCCAGGGGGACATCGACCTGGCGAACGCCGACGCGACCTTCGTGAGCGCGGCGCCGTCCGGCCTGAGCGCCCACGCGCTGGCGGGGGCGGGCGACGTGAACAACGACGGCTTCGACGACGT
>JAJDAI010001230.1 GCA_029261955.1 Deltaproteobacteria bacterium
CGGGCGACTTCGAGTCCATTCACGCCTCCGCGGCGACATTGCCTTCCCCGACACCGGCCGCAGCGTTTATCCGGGACGTGTTAGGTGCAATGCCACCCGCAGCAAAATCGTGTTGAGAACGCCGCCCGTCCGGGGCGGCTCCAGCTCCGCCCACGGTCACCCCGGACGCCACCCCACAACTCGTATCCCGAAACGGTGGTAGGAGGCACAAGGCCGCATTCTACCAACCGTTCGAGTGGCGCATAACGATCGTTATGTGGACTGTAGGCGGGCACGATCGCCTGCCTCTGCTTCGGCCTGACGGGCCTCGCGGTGGGCATGGGCGCGCTGTACCCCAACTTCAACCCCGACTCCGCCGCCCGCATGGCGTCAAGGCCGGGCGCGATCCTCTTCATGGTCACGGCGCTGAGCTTCGTCGCGTTCACGGTGACCCTCGAGGCCATCCCGGGCGGCGCGCTGCTCTACAAGCAGAGCCAGAACCAGCCGCCGGGCGCGCCGCTCATCACCTCGCTGGTGGTGGTGGCGGTCATCGTGGAGGCGAGCAACGCCGCGGCCACGCTGATCCCGCTTCATCGCGGGGCGCGCAAGCTGTGGGGCGACCGGGGGAACGTCGGGGACTGACAGGTTCGAGGTTCTTGACCCTCCGCTCGACGGGCTTTCGTCCTGGGGGGAGTGAGCATGAGTTCCGAGACCGACGCCACACCTGCGCCACCGAGCTGGAAGGTGGCGGTGTCCGCGAACGTGGGTGCACTCGGTGCAGCAGGCCTTCTCTATCTCTGGGAACCGGCTCGTCCTTTTGTCCTCTGGCTCCTGGCCGCGATGGTCTTCTTTCAGGTCCTGGAGGTCATCGGCCGGGTTGCGGCTCGGATCGAACGGGTCCTGTTGGTGCGTTCGGCTGTGGGGCACCCCGAAGGTAGACAGCGCCCCTGGCTTGTCTGGTGCTGGGTGTTGGGGGCGAGCGCGCTGCTTGCGTTCGCCGTCAGGTTGCTGAGTCCGTCGAACTGGATCTGGAGTCTGCTCCCGACGGGGATCCTGTTCGGCGTGCTCATCGGCCGCGCCCTCCGCCGGGGGACGCACCGCATGCGCCGCTGGTTCTGAACGCCCTCCGGTGCCCCGCAACTCGTCTCAGCCGCTCATCCGCCTCCGCCGCAGCCACAGCAACGGCAACAGCGCGAACCCGCCGCCCCCGCTCCCGCGCCTGGCCGGCTGCTGGCAATCGCAACCCTCGCGCGGAGGCACCGTGAAGTCGTGGGGCTCGCTCCAGCCGGAGAACTGGCCCTGCCCGTCGAACGCGCCCCAGACCAGCGACGCCGTCACCCCGGGGTCGGCCTCCATCCAGGAGCGGGTGCAGCCCCCGCTTCCCACCCAGAACGTGTCGCCGTCGCCCATCTCCAGGAACGTGTCGCCGCCGCCCTCAACGGCCTCGTCGGCGTGGGCGACCACGGCGAGCACGCCGTCGTGTTCCAGCTCGAGCCTCACGCCGTCGAAGGGCGAGCAGGACGTCTCCCCGTAGCGCCCGGCCTTGGTCTCGGCGTCCACGAGGGTCGGGATGGAGGGCGGGCTCAGGTTCGGCCCCTGCTGCGTGCGGAAGCCGGTGATCGCCCGTCCGCCGAAGTGCACCTCGTAGATGCCCTTGGCGGTCATGGGCGCGGTCGATCGCAGGACCGCGATCGAGTCGTGCCGGGTGGTCAGGTGCGTCATGTCGGTGTCGACGACGTCTCCGTTGGGGGCAACGACCGCCAGGTCCTCGGGGAACGACTCCTCCCAGCCCAGCGCGCTCCCCTCGCCGACGAAGACGGCGGTGTTCGACGGAACGAACGGCTCCAGGGTGCCCGGCGGCGCCAGCAGCCTCGTCTCGAAGTACCCCCCGCACGAGCAAGCCCACGCCCCCGACGGCAGCAAGCAGGCGATCGCGACAAGCAAGCGAAGCACGGCACCTCCGCCCCGAGCATACCCCCGGCCTGGCTCCCCCCCCCCTTGACCCACTCCACCCGATCGCCCCCATTCCGCTTCGCCCCGAACATCGCCTCATCGGCCGCCCTCAACAGAGCCGCCGGATCCAGCCCGTCGAACGGGAAGGTCGCCACCCCGATGCTCGGCGTCACCCGGGCCACCGCCCAGCGCGGATCCCCGCTGAGATTCCGCAGGGGGTAGGAGGAACAAGGCGCCATCCTACCAGCGCCTCCGACGCCGCGTAACGATTGTTATGCCTACCGGAAGCCTGCCTATGGAAAGGTCTCTACAGACCAGCGCTACTGCCCAAGGTCTGGCGCGTCTTCCACCGCAGAGAAGCCCATTGTCCGGGGCCGTCATGGCCCCTCGCCCTGGTTGCCCGGGTGGCACCGCACCTAACACTCGACAAACGCCAGCCGCTTCGCGGCCAGCGTTTGTCGGGGACGTGTTAGGTGCAATGCCACCCGGCTCAGATCGGAGTTGAGATCGCCGCCCGTCCGGGGCGGCTCCAATCGTAGCTCCCGCCTCCACTCAGCGATGCCGCGGACCAAGGAGTCTGACGACCACAGAAGCGAAATGGCTCGAATCCTGGACAGGAAGCCCGACACGGAGCTGGGATGTCCCAGTCCAGAGCCTCTCAGCGCCCTTGAGACCGGACCGCGTCGGTGGCGCTGACGACAGCCCGGACTACCGCTCAGAGTCATCCCAGACCATCGTTGCCTTGTAGTGCCCGTGCTCCGGGACGAACCGAAGTAGCCGAACCTCTACCTTGTCCCCGACGGAGTAGAGGGCACACAGATCGGGGGTCGAGTCTCGCGAAACATCCGGAATCAGCACAAGAGCGGGCCCATCGGATGTGTCCACGTACAGCCCGTAGTGCTCAATTCGGGTGATGGTGGCGGTCTGGTCCAACGAGTCCCCCTAGTTCGGCGCAAGCGCTTCTGCCCGGATGCCCAGACGGAACAGGCTTGGGTCAACCCTGTATCCGCCTCACGGCATACGCCACGCCAACCTGGGTCTGGCCGAGGCGGGGGATGGGAGGAACCAGCCCAGATACCGTGAGCCACTCCGTTGTCGTGGAACACAGCTTCCCTCAACTGAGGATACGGGCTTTCCAGCATTCACGCGGACGCTCCACCTCTAGTGGCGTGCCTTGCTCTACGGCAAGGGAGTGGGATCGCCTTCTTGGACGGCAGAGTCAGCCCTAGCTGCCCGCCGGGCCAGCTCGGCGCGAAGCACCGAGCCGGCGTCGCGCCGGTACTCGATCTGCTTGTCGATCGAGCGTGCGTTCCAGAACCGACTCGGCTCCACGGGGGCCAGCAGCTTGCGACCCGCCGGTGCGTCGAGGTCCGCGAGGCGAGCGGGGCGGCCGGCGAGCGGCCACAGGCGCGCGCGGCTCGGACGTTCGGCGCTGGGGACGTCTAGGTCGTCCGCGAGGCCTCGACAGTGCCGGTTCAGGATCGCGCGGGTCCGGGCCTCCGAGTAGGTCATGGATAGGAGCTCGGCGACCAAGACCTCCACGCGGCTGGGTCCTAGGAAGGTCGCACCGAACGGGGGGAGGAAGGCCTCGGGGGGCTGCTCCTCCAATATGACCTCCTGCCCGGCCCGGCACTGACGAGGCGCTCGCGGGCTGAGAACTCTGTTGCGGTCAAGTTCGTAGCTTCGCGAAATCGTCGCCGCCGTCTCCGACTTGAAGGCTGGTGGTTCCCTGACCACCTACTCCCGAAGCGCGGCTAGGCGATCCT